>JAJPXK010000106.1 GCA_021205485.1 Clostridia bacterium
AAATTAATATGTGTCAACTTTTAATTTTTTTCCGAAACGGAATTTTTATTAAAAGTTACTATAAAGCACCGCTGGTATAGCGGTGCTTTTAGTATGAAATCGGCGTCCCGATAGGGGCGGTGCACGTGCGGTGCACGATTTAAAATTTTGCAAAAACGGGGTATTTTTTGCCAAAAAACGCTAAAATCGGGCTTTTTCTATGCCTTCAAGTCCAACAAGCTTTAGCCTTCATCGGTGGCGATAGCTTCGGGTACACCTGTTCTCATTCCGTGCGAGGGCATAAATCCACTGCCCTGCTGAAGGTTCGTGCGAAGCGTGAAAACGGCAGAACACAGAAGTTAAGCTCGTTTACGCCGAAAGTACTAATCTGGACACGGATTGGGAGGGTGAGGAGCGTAGTATAAAAACAGTGTAGTGCACTGTTTTTTACGCTCCGAGGTAAGTTTGCGTCTACGTCCCGCGCGCAAACGGTGACCGAGCTTGCCGATGTACTTACGGCAAGCGAGAAGGGTAGCTGCCGAATATGTTATAATATGTGCTACCGCTGCCGCGCGAGCGAAGCGACACTTTGTGCACCTTATTTATTGCACGCAATCATTCCTGTCAGTATAACACGAAAAAATTTTTTCAAGTATTTATATAATGTCGTCATAGAAAAATTTCGGCAAAGCAATTAAGAGATGATTTTAAAAGACGGGCGATAAGAGCCTGTCTTTATTATCATTTTTTTACAATGCTGTCTATCCACGCGAAAAGGTCGGGTAAATCGTAGTCGCCCGAGTGCGGCGTGTCCCACGGGGAGAAGTAGTCAACGTTGCAGCCCGCTTCTTTCAGTTTTAAATTCAGGATTGCCGAAATCGCGAGCGAGGTATCTCTGTCGCGCTCGCCGTGGCGTATGCGGAAATATCTCGCCTTTTGCGCCTTGTCGTCGCCTGTATAGTACATAGGGTTGAGCATTTTAATTATCGTTGAATCGGCCATATTCCCGCATGAATTGCCGTGTTCGAGACTGTATTTTGTAAAGTGCTTAAAGTCGCTTTCGCTGTCGCCGAACAGATTATTTTCCGCGCTGTCCATGGTGATATCGTCAAAGGCAGGCGCGGTTTTCATTCGCGTAATATCGCGTGCGTAGCCCGTAAAATCCATATCGGCGGCTCTGCCGTTTTCTATTTTCAGCCAGCTTTTGCTGCTCAAATTTTCGCCTGCGTCTATCGCCATTTGCGCCGAAGCGAGGACTATGCTTTTTATATAGTCCTTGAAACTGCCGTCGCCGTCTTTGTCAAGAGTAAGAGCCTTTCCGCCGTCAGTTAATTTGAGCGAATTGATATAGTCGGGAAACCTCGCGCTTAACTCTTTGGAAATCTGTATTCGCTCGTCGTTCATAACGTCGTCCACAGGGGTAAAATACGGCCTGCCGCCTTCGGATAAGATCATTTTGTGTCTGTGGCAGTCGTAAACGCCGTCAAACTGCCATTCGTAAGCCATATCCGCGTTATCCAGATTTGTTATAGGGCAATAGCAGGACGCCGCGAAAACACTGTCGCTTGCGTCGGCCGCGCCTATCTCTTTTAAATATTTATCGTAGTCGGGGTGATTGCCCGTTGAACCTATTAAACAAGAGAGCGCGCCGCCCGCGCTTGTGCCGTTGGTTATAATTTTTTCGGCGTCGCCGGGGATATCGCTTGCAAAATAATGCAAAAACCTTGCCGCGGCCTTATAGTCAACTATGCACGCGGGGGCGCAGCCGTAATTTTTGCCGTTTTTATCTTTCAGCGTTCTGCCGCGTATGGCGGGCGAAACGACGACGCAGCCGTGTAATAATGCCCTGAAAACTGTTTTGCTTGTAGAGGGTTCTTCAATTTTTCCCGGTCTGTAGCCGCCTACAGCGTTCGGCATAAATATAGGAGCCGTGTGTAAGTTATAGCCGTTCACGTTCTTCCCGTTGAAAAAAGAGAGGGGAGCGTAGATATTCATTCTGTGAAAAGTATCGTCGGCGGGATTATCAACAAATACTATATTTCTGTACGCGCGAAAGCTTACCTTTTCGCCGCCGAGTTCGGCAGTTTCGTCGCTGTAATTATTTTTATCAAAGAACATTGTCATTTTACCTCGCTTACCGCATTTTGTTTTTCCGCTGCAATCTTTTTATTGAGCGAACGCGTTTCGAAAATCAGCAAAACCACCGATAGTATGGCCGAGCCTCCGTCCGCTATAGGCCCTTCAAGCAAAACGCCCTCGATGCCTATAATCGGGCAGAGAATAAGCCCCGAAAAAGTGCAGAGTATTAAATTTCTTGTAATAGTAAGAATGGCCCCTTTGTACGCCTTGCCTACAGACATAAGTATATTGCTTGTGGTAAGCTGTATGGCGTTTAAAAATACAAGCGATAAATATGTACGGATAAGTTTTGTGCCGAACTTAACGTATGTATTGTCGCCGCTGCCGAAAAGGAGCAGCAATTGTTTTGCGAATATCATGCAGATAAGCCATACCGAAACGCCTATCGCCAGCCCCTGTATCACGGCAAAACGTATGGCCTTTTTCACTCTGCCGTATTCCTTGTGGCCGTAGCAGTAGCCGATAAGCGGCTGCGCGCCCTGCCCCATACCGGTTGCAAGGGCGGATACAATATGGCTTAATTTCATCATAATGCCGTATGTGGCGAGGGGAATATCCGAGCCGTATTCCGACCGCGCGCCGTATTTTACCAACAGGTTATTATTTACTACAAACAGTATGGATATGCACATATTCAGCGCGAACTCTGTAAGGCCGCCTAAAACTATTTTTCCTATCAGTTTTATATCGGGGATAAACGAGTATTTTTCAAGTTTTACAGACTTGAGCCTGAAAATCATAACGGCGGAAAATATAAAGGATGCCGCCTGCCCTATAACGGTAGCCAGGGCCGCGCCCGTCATTCCGATTTCAAAGACGAAAATAAAAAGCGGGTCTAAAACGCAGTTAATAACGCAGCCTATAACTGTAGAAAGCGTAGCCGTTTTAGGTCTGCCGTCCGCCCGCAGCATATTGCTTAAGCCTATCGAGATCATATAGCAGGGGATGCCGTAGCAAATTATACTGCCGTATTCCATCGCGTAGTCGTATGTGTTTTCGGTACTGCCGAACCATACCACGATTCTGGATAGCAAAAGACGCGATACTATGGCGAAAATAATGCCTTCGGCAAACAGTAATATTATAGAATTGCCCGCGCATCTTGACGCCCGCTTGCCGTCGCCCTTGCCTAAAAATATGCTGTAGTTTGCCGCGCAGCCGCTGCCTACAAGCAAGCCGAACGCAAGTGCGATAGTAGTAAGGGGAAATATCACGTTGGTTGCGGCGTTGCCAAGCGAGCCTATTTTGTTGCCGATAAAAATCTGGTCTACAATGTTGTACAGCGTGTTTATAATAGTTATCAGCGCGCAGGGTATGCCGTACTTCCATACGGTCTTGCGTATATTCCCCGTAAGAAGCTGCCGTTCTTCGTCGCTTAATTGCGAATCGTCTTCAACCTCATCCATATTTTATGCCTCCTCTAAAGTTGTATCGCAGGTAAGGGTTGTACAAATCTTGTTTAAATAATATTTTAGCTGAGCCGCTTCATCCTCGGTTAACCCTTTTAAAGCGAGCTCGTCGGCCCTTTTAAAGACGCTTTCCATCTTTTCGGCCGCCCGCCTGCCTTTTTCCGTGAGATAAATGTAAATGGAGCGCCTGTTGCCGTCCTTTTGCCTTCTTTCAATAAGGTCGGCCTTTTCCATACGGGTAAGGATGCTGCCTACCGTCGTCTGTTCTATCTCGCAATAGGCGGCTATCGTCTTCTGGTCGCTGCCTTCGTGCCCCGAAAGGTAGTCCAAAATCTTCGGCTGTCCGGGCGAAAGTCCTAATTCAGCCGCGCCCGCGATAATGTTCCTCTGCAGATTGGTGTGAGCTTTCATAAGCAAATAGTGTAAAGATTCCATTTAAACCTCCTGAATAATAAGCATACTTATTATACGTATGCTTACTATTTGTGTCAATAATTTTAACGGCAAAATGTAAAAAATATTTGCATATGAAGTATAATCCCGCGATAATGTTTGACAACGTCTTGTTTTCTTGCTAAAATATCAAAAAATAAAAATCGGAAGGTATGTCAAGCATACCGCGCAAGGCACGATATTTTCACCTTTTAACCGCTGCTTTTTGTTTACAAAAAGAGCGCTTAACTTTTCCTGAAATAATAACTGCCGCAAGGCGGGTTTCCCGCCGTTAGTCGGCGCTCAATTTGCAAAAACTTTTGCTTATAGGAAAGGGTGAATTTGCCGCACTAAATAACTGTTTCGCTGAATAGTGTGCGGCAAAGAGGGAAAACGCAGTTCGCTTTCGCTTGCGAAATAAGAACGAAGTTTGCCCTGAAAGCTCACGGAGAATAAGGTGCGACGAGCAATCGCGGCTTATTCTCGTGAATTTATATCGTAGCCGGACGGACAATTATAAAAAATTGCGCCAGATAAGATTATTCTTATCCGGCGTTTTATATTTTTAGCGGAGAAAACAATATGAAAATTTATGAAGAATTGCAGGCGCGCGGGCTTATCGCACAGGTGACGGACGAAGAAGAAGTGCGTGAACTTATAAACGGCGGCGGCGCTAAATTTTATATAGGCTTTGACCCTACGGCGGACAGCCTGCACGTAGGGCACTTTATGGCGCTATGCCTTATGAAACGTCTTCAGCTCGCGGGCAACAAACCCGTCGTTCTGCTTGGCGGCGGCACGGGCTTTGTAGGCGACCCTTCGGGCAGAACTGACCTTCGCACTATGATGGATGCCGAAACCATACAGCGCAACTGCGACTGCTTTTTAAAGCAGATAGGCAAGTTTATAGAGTTCGGCGAGGGCAAGGCCGAAGTTGTAAACAACGCCGACTGGCTGCTGAATTTAAAATACGTTGACCTGCTCCGCGAAGTAGGGGCGGAATTTTCGGTCAACAATATGCTTCGCGCCCGTTGTTACGAGCAGCGTATGCAACGCGGTCTGAGCTTTTTTGAGTTCAACTATATGATAATGCAGTCTTACGACTTTTTGTATTTAAACGAGCATTACGGCTGCAATATGCAGTTCGGCGGCGACGACCAGTGGAGCAACATGCTGGCAGGTACAGAGCTTATAAGAAGAAAGACGGGCAAAGACGCCTACGCTATGACCATAACCCTTTTAATGAACAGCGAGGGCAACAAAATGGGCAAGACCGCCAAGGGCGCAGTATGGCTTGACCCGAACAAGACCTCGCCTCAGGAGTTTTACGATTACTGGCGGGGTATCGCCGACGCCGACGTTATGAAGTGTCTGCGTCTTTTAACCTTTATCCCCGTGGACGAGATAGAGAGAATGGAAAAGTGGAACGAAAGCCGCAACGAGGAAAAGAAACGTATTCTGGCGTACAGCTTAACCGAGCTTATCCACGGCAAAGAAGAAGCCGACAAAGCGGCAAAACGGGGGTAACCGGCAAATAAAGGAGGGCTTTTAATTAAGTTATTATACATAATAGAGGTATTGCTATGAATAAATTAAAGACCGATTCAACGTTTAATACTTTTATAAAATATTTAATTCCAAGCATGCTGTCTATGGCGCTCATGGCGGCGTATACATTTACAGATACATTCGTAGTAGGGCGAAAACTCGGCTCGGTGGCGCTTGGCGCCATGGGTATCTGCACACCCGTCATTACCATAACTTACGCCCTCGGCTTTCTGTTCGGCATGGGCGGCGGCGCGCTCTATTCAATAGAGACAGGCAAGAAAAACGATAAAAAAGCCAACGGCATTTATTCAACTTCTATGCTTATGTTGTTCGCGCTTGGCATACTGCTCGCCATTCTAGGCAATATCTTTGCCGAACCGTTCGCCCGTTTTTTAGGCGCGGACGACGTGAATATAAGCTACGTAATGCCCTATCTGCGCTGCGTTGTTACCTATATACCGGGGTTTATGTACGACGTATATATTATGTCTTACGTAAAAAACGACGGGCACCCGACAGTGGCCATGATAGCCACCTGTACGGGCACGGGACTTAACATCGTGCTTGACTTCCTGTTTGTGTTCGCGCTTGATTTAGGAATGTTCGGCGCGGCAATAGCTACCTGCATAGGCTCGTTTACGGGGCTGTGCATAAACACGGGCTACGCCCTTATAAAAAAGCTGAATATAGTTTTCCGCATAAAAAATATACTCGCGTCCGAAATGCTGCGTATAGTAAAGGCGGGCGTAAGCGTATTTATACTGGAGAGTTCTTCGGGCATAGTTACTTTTGTTTTTATAAACAGGGCTACGGCGCTTTACGGCACAGCGGGTTCTTCGGTATATACAATAATTATGAACTGGACGCTCATCTGCTTTAACCTTATAATGGGTATAGCGCAGTCAGTCCAGCCTCTTATAAGTGCAAGCTATGGCGCGGGGGATAGCAAAAAAGTTAAAACTTACCGCAAATACTCGCTTATAACGGCCGTCGCGTTCGGTTTCACGTTTATCGCTATAGGTTACGGTTTTACCCGTCCGCTTGTAAGTGTGTTTGCGAGCGACAGCGAGGAGCTTGTAACTTTAACGGTAGACAGCTTCAGGATGTACCTGCCTGCGTACGCCATAATGGGCATAGGCATCTGCATAGGCATCTACTTCCAGGCGATAGAATCTTCGGTAAAGTCGCTTGTAATAATGGCTTTAAGGGGCATAATATTGCCCGTTGTCGGCGCGATAGCTTTGACTGCGATATTCGGCGGCGCGGGGCTTTGGATAACCGTTCCCTTGGCTGAAATTGTAACGGCAATCGTCGCCGTGGCGCTTCTTTTGACAAGCGAAAGAAAACATACAAAAGCCGTTACGGAAAGCAAGCCGCTTGACGGAATCAAGGCAGAGCATACCATTATAGTTATAAGCAGGGAGTTCGGCTCGGGCGGCCGCGAAATAGGCGGCATTGTGGCAAAAAAACTCGGCGTGCCCGTATATGATAAAAGTATAAGCCAGCTAACGCAGGCACAGAGCGGTTACGACAGCGCGGTTATAGACGATATGGAACACAAAAAAGACAGTTTTGCCTACGGGCTGTACTCGCGCGGCCATTACGTTCCTATCCGCAACGAGATTTTCAAGGCGCAAAGCGACGTGCTTTTAAGCCTCGCCGAAAAAGGAAGCTGCGTTATGATAGGCAGGTGCGCCGACTATATCTTACGCGGTAAATATAAAATTTTATCGGTGTTTATACACGCCCCGATAGAAGCGCGCACGGAAAGGGTTATGGAGTACGACGGCTGTACTAAAAAAGAGGCTATGCAGAAGATTACAGAAAGCGACAAGGCGCGAAGAAGCTACCATAACTTTTACACCGACATCAGATGGGGACATTCGCAAAGCTACGATTTGACCATAAACAGCGCCATAGGCTTTGAAAAAGCCGCGGATATTATTATAGAAGCCGCGCAAAGGGAGCAATAATATTCAGAAAATAAAAAGCGGGACTTTTAATAAGCCTTGCTTTTTATATTTAACTTTGCCGTTCGTTATTATAAACGGCGGCCATCTCTGCGGCGATGACGGCATGGCCTGCGGCGTTAGGGTGAAAATCAAGACTGAATGCGGATAAATCTGCATTGGTAAGGGTATTCTGTGAGGCGTTAAAAACTGAATATATATCCACAATATTGTAATCAGCCGAAGCGGACTGCTTAAACAGTGAATTATAATACGATACGCCTGTTTCAAATAAGTTTACTATGTTTGGAAAGCCCGTAATCCATCTGTATGGATTATACTGGTTTGCAATAAGTATGCGTACATCAGGATTAATTTTCTTTATTTTGGATGCAACAGCATTTACGTTTGCAATACAGGCTGTTACGGCGGTATTGAATATGGCTGAATCTATCATTTCAGCACTGTAATCGGCGCTGTTTAGCTTAAATAGTATATTTAAAATCGGCGGAAGATTGTTTAAGGGATTGGTAAGTACCGAGTATACATTTTCGGCAGTGTAGCCGTCGCCTATAATTTCTGCAACAAAGGCATAAAAGGCAGACATAAGGTCGTTGCCGCCTATGGATATAGTAATTATATTTGCCGATTTAATTGCATTTACGTAAATTCCGTAGTCGGCGCCGTCCTCTTCAAGCGCGGCGCTAAGTTCGCTTGCCCGCTGCCCGTCTATCGCAAGGTTAGCGATAAGATCGGCATGCGTACTTTCGGCAAACAGCGTAGCGTAGCCTTTTTGCCCGTCTTTTAATCCGTAGCCTGTGGTGATGCTGTCGCCGATAGCAAGATAGCGTTTATTTGTACCCCTTTTATCGGAAGGCTGGTCTTTATATATTGTATCTCTTATTTTTGTCAATGATGTAGAATTATTAGTGTCGTTCATTTTCTTCTAAAATTAAATAGGACAACAATGTAAAACCGCAGGAAAATTATATGGCGCCAAACAATTATGCGGGTTTTATCAATGTTGTCCTATCAAAAAGTGTTCAGTTAAAAGGACGTTCAGTCAATCAATACATTTCTTCGCCGCCTGCGGGTGCCGCGGGAACGTTCTTTTCGGGTATATCCGTTACAATGCTTTCGGTAGTAAGAAGGGTAGCCGCAACCGAAGCCGCGTTCTGCAGCGCCGAACGGGTAACCTTGGCGGGGTCTATTATGCCGCTTTTTATCATATCGGTGTATTCGCCCTTCAATGCGTCATAGCCGTAGCCGGGCTTGTTTGCCGTGATGATATTATTGACTATAACCGAGCCGTCTACGCCGGCGTTTGCTGCAATCTGGCGGATAGGTTCTTCAACGGCTTTAAGCACTATGTTTGCACCCGTCTTTTCGTCGCCCTCAAGCGATTCGGCAAGTTTCTTTATTTCGGGTATGCACGAAAGCAGAGCTACGCCGCCGCCGGGAACAATGCCTTCTTCAACAGCGGCTTTTGTTGCGGCCAAAGCGTCCTCTATACGCAGCTTCTTTTCCTTCATCTCTACTTCGGAAGCGGCGCCAACGCTTATAACAGCTATGCCGCCTGCAAGTTTTGCAAGACGTTCATGCAGCTTTTCTTTATCGTATTCAGAGGTCGTCTCTGCAATCTGTGCCTTAATAGCGGCAACCCTCGCCTTGATGGCTTTGCTGTCGCCGCAGCCGCCTATAATGGTGGTGTTGTCTTTGTCTACCTTGACGGAAGCGGCTTTGCCGAGCATATCCAAAGTAACGTCCTTAAATTCATAGCCGAGGTCGGAAGAAATCACCGTGCCGCCTGTAAGTACGGCTATATCTTCAAGCATAGCCTTTCTGTTGTCGCCAAAGCCGGGAGCTTTGACTGCGACGCAATGCAATACGCCCTTGAGTTTATTTAATGTAAGCGCCGTCAACGCGTCGCCTTCCACATCGTCTGCAATTATAAGAAGTCTTGCGCCCTGCTGAGCGATAGGCTCTATTATAGGCAGGATTTCCTGCAAGGTAGAAATCTTCTTGTCGGTAATTAAAATGTAAGGCTTGTCAAGCGCGGCTTCCATCTTGTTGGTGTCGGTAACCATATATGATGACGCATAACCCTTATCGAACTGCATACCCTCGACGGTAGAAAGTTCGGTGTTCATCGTCTTGCCCTCTTCTACGGTTATAACGCCGTCGTCGCCTACAACCCTCATAGCGTCGGCGATAAGTTTGCCTATTTCTTCATCCCCTGCAGAAATAGAAGCTACCTGCGAAATACTCTTTTCGCCTTCTACGGGCTTAGATATAGAGTGTATCTTTTCTACAGCGACGTCAACGGCGGCCGAAATGCCCTTTTTAAGTATAATAGGGTTAGCTCCCGCGGCAAGGTTTTTAAGGCCTTCGCGGATTATAGCCTGCGCGAGGAGCATAG
>JAJPXK010000140.1:0-6113 GCA_021205485.1 Clostridia bacterium
ACTACGGCCCCTATATGGGCGGTGTGAACTATAAAGAAATTCTTGAAATTTTACAGCTTACATTCCAGGTAAGGCTGTGCCATACCGCGATAACGGAAAAGCCTAAACGTGAATGCCTTAACTTTCACATACAAAGGTGCCCCGCGCCGTGCGCGCATAAATGCACAAAAGAGCAGTATGCCGAAAACGTTAAAAATGCGATAAATTTTCTTGAAGGCGACTATAAACAGGGCGAAGAGCTTTTAAAGAGCAAAATGCTCGCCGCGGCAGACAACGAAAATTTTGAGCTCGCCCTTGACTACCGCAACAAAATAGAGATGCTCTCGCGTATGGAATCGAGGCGTATAACCTCTTTAAGCAACTTCCTTGACGCGGACGTAATAGCGTATACAACAAACAACCTTTATTCGGCGGTAAATGTGTTGGTTACACGCAAGGGAATTATGCAGGGCGGCGCGAGCTACGCTTTGGAAGACGCGCATTCAGACGACGGCGAGGCGCTTACGCAGTTTATTACGCAGTATTATTCAAATCATTTTCCCCCGTCAGAAATTATCACTTCCGACTTGTGCGAAAAAGAGCTTTTAGAGGAGTTTTTCAGGCAAAAATTTGATAAAAACGTAAAAATAACCTTTGCAAAGCAGGGCGTTAAAAACGAGCTTTACCTTATGGCCAAGGAAAACGCTTCGGAATATCTTGAAAAAACGATAGATAAAATCCGTCATAAAGACGATATGACGGTAAACGCCTGTATGCGGCTGAAGGAAATTTTAGGGCTTGAAAAATACCCCCGGCGTATGGAATGTTACGATATTTCAAATGTCAGCGGCGTTGATAAAGTCGGCTCTATGGTAGTTTTTATTGACGGCGAGGCCGACAGAAGCTCGTACAGAAGGTTCAAAATCAAAACCGTAGAGGGCGCAAACGACTTTGCGTCGTTGCAGGAGGTATTAAAAAGAAGGCTCGCTAAACTCGGCACAGACGAAGAAGAACGTTTTGCCCGCCCCGACCTTATTATAATAGACGGCGGCAAGGGCCAGCTTTCTGCCGTAAAAGAAATTTTTGACGATATGAACGTAAGCGGCATAGAGCTTATTTCGCTTGCAAAACGCGAGGAAGAAGTTTTTACGCTTAAAAGCGACGAGAGCGTGAAGATAGACAAGCGGGATTATTCTTTGAAAATGCTGCAAAGAATACGCGACGAAGCTCACCGTTTTGCCATAACGTATTTCAGAAATTTGCACTCCAAACGAAATTTAGAGAGCGTACTTTCAGAAATCAACGGCGTAGGCAAAAAGAAAAGGCTCGCCCTTTTAGAAAAATTCAAGTCAATAGACAAGATTATGGACGCAAGCGAGGAAGAACTCGCCAAAACCGAAGGCATAGGCCCCGCGCTTGCCAAAGCGATAAAAAAATATTTTGAAGAAAGCATATGAGAAAATTAAATTACAGATTGATAGTTTCCGACTTTGACGGAACGCTTCTGCCCCGCGGCGGCATAATATCCGAAGATGTCAAATCGGCGATAAACGAATATGTAGAAAACGGCGGCATTTTTTGCGTGTGCACTGGAAGAATGACGGCCTCTATTATGCCGCAGGTAAAAAAGTTAGGGCTTAAAGGCCTTGTAATCGCCTACCAGGGCACGGTAATCGCCGATATAGAGAGCGGAAAGATTATAAAAAAAGGCGGGCTTAGCTGCGAGCAGGGGCAGGAAATTTGCCTGGCGATGGAAAGCCAGGGCAAAATTATCAACGCTTATTCAGACGAAGTTTTATACACAACCGCGGGCGGCGGCAACAGGCTTATAAAAAAGTATGAAGAAATTACAGGCATTACCGCAAACCATATAGACGGCTGCATGTCTGCTTACATACGCAATAATAATTTAAGCTGTCAGAAAATAATAAGCGTTGTGCCGCCTGAAGAAAAAATTCCTCTGTATAAATTTTTGTGTGAAACATTAGGCGAAAAATATGAGGTGACATACAGCTCTGACGTTTTGGTGGAGGTATCCCCTAAAGGCGACGACAAGGGCGAGGCATTAAAATTTATCGCAGATTTTTACCATATTCCGCTGGAAAAGACAATAGCTTTAGGCGATAACTTGAATGATTTGCCGATGCTTTTAGCCGCAGGGCTTGGCGTCGCCGTGGATAACGCCACGGAAGAATTAAAAAAGCGATGCGACGAAGTATGCCCCTCGTGTGAAGACGGAGGAGTAGGCGTAATTATAAGAAAATACGGTTTTGCGTAGTACTATGTGTGAGATATTAGCCCCTTGCGGGGATAAAAATACGGCATTTATTGCCATAAATAGCGGAGCGGATGCGATTTACTTAGGAATGATGGCTTTTTCAGCAAGAGGCGGAGCTGTCAATTTTACCTTTGAAGATTTACGCGATACGATACGTTACGCATCAATTTTCGGTGTAAAAGTGTATGTCGCTATGAATACCGTCGTAAAAAACAGCGAACTTCCGAGCTTTCTTGATTTTGTTGCAGGAGTATGGAACAGCGGGGTCGACGCAATTATTTTACAGGATATTTTTTTAGGTATATATAAAAGAACATTGCCCTGAAATTGTCTTGCATCTGTCTACTCAGGCGGGCGTCTGCAATGAGTATGGCGCTAAGCTTGCCAAAGAGTTTGGCTTTTCCAGAGTTATTTTATCACGTGAAACAAATTTAGGCGATATTAACAAAATTGCTGAAATTATAGAGACGGAAGTGTTTATTCAGGGGGCGCTTTGCACCTGTTTTTCCGGTCAATGCTATATGTCGTCCTTTATTGGCAGAAACAGTGGCAACAGGGGTATGTGCAAACAGCCCTGCAGAAAGCTTTATTCTATAGACAGGGATGGTTTTACCGACCTTGCTTACAGACTTTCGCTCTCTGACCTGTGCGTCGGCGAAAAAATTCAGGATTTAATAAAGGCAGGCGTTACGTCATTTAAAATCGAGGGAAGGATGAGGCGGCCTGAATACGTCGCCGCCGCCGTACAATTTTACAGGGATATTTTAGACGGAAAAGAGGGGGATTTGTCCTCGCTTAAGCGTACTTACAATCTGGGGAACTATACAAATGGTCTTGCTTTCGGTCAGGATGAGAATTTTATCTCTTCTGCCGTTCAGGGGCATTTAGGCGAATTTATAGGCGTAATTTGCGTTAAAAATGGTAATTATGTCTGTCATAGTACTTCTCAATTTGTCAAAGGAGACGGTTTTAAGGTTTTACGAGGCGGTAAAGAAGTCGGCGGTGCGGCCTTCGCCGAAAGTATTAAAGGCGGTTTTATAGTTTCAGGCGATATAAAACTTAAAAACGGCGACAAGCTTTTTATTACCACCGATGTTGAGCTGAATAAAAGGTTGCTCTCTAAAAAAAGATATAAAGATGTAGAAATTTCTGCCAGTTTTGTTGAAGGGGAAGCCCCCCGCGTTACCTTTGGCGGTTTTATTTTTAACGGCGATACGCCTTTGGCCAAGGCTGAAAGCAGGGCGTTAACAAAGGATGATATAATCTCGTGCTTTAAAAAGGTGGACGGCAGACCATTTAACGTTTCTTTTAAAAATATTGAAATTTCTGGCAACCCTTACCTTGGAATGAGTTCTCTCAACGCTTTACGCCGCGATATTTACAGAAAATACGACGGTATTTTGTTTAATAAAGGCGGACGAAACATTGAAATACCTTTGGTTTTCCCTGAAAAATCTACAAATACTAATAGTAAAAAGGCTGTAATTTCTTCCGATTTGAACGGAATTTCCGCCGATATCGGCATTTATAAACCGTTTGAATACTTCAAAGACCATACGGCCTTTGTTGATAAATTTGAGGGCGAAAAATTCATTTATCTGCCGCCTTATATGTCTGGCGAGGAGCTTGAAAAGTTAAAGCCGTATCTGTCGCCTTTTGACGGCGTTTACTGTGAGGGAACCTACGGCTTGCTTTACGCCAGAGAAGTAAATAAAAAGTTGTTCGCGGGTGTAGGATTCAATATTACAAACAGCGTATCGGCATCGTACTGTTCGGCAGATTATATCTGTATTTCCAAAGAGCTTACCGTAAAAGAGGCGGCCCGTTTTGGCGGCGAAAATACTTTTTATCTTTCGGGCGGCGGCATAAAACTGATGGATATTATCTATTGCCCGTTTTCAAAGACTTGCTCAACCTGCGACAGACGTCAGTTTTACACCCTTACCGACGGCGAGGGCAGAAAATTCCCCCTGCGGCGGTATAGTACAAGCTCTTGCCGATTTGAACTTTATAACTGCGCTTTGCTTAAGTGCGTGGAGGGCGATGGAGTCGGCAATCTTTACGATTATTCAAACGGAATTATACAATCTGAAAATATAACGAAGGGGCACACGCAGTTGTCCGTAAAATGAGAGTGTTATGAACGCAAAAAGTTGTGAAAAACTTGAACTTAATAAGGTGTTTTCCGCTTGCGCGGAATTTGCCGTTCTGGACGGTACAAAAAAGCGCCTTACGCAAATTGTTCCATCTGTAAATCTTTCCGAAGTGAGGGAGAGGCTTTCCCGTACAAGCGAGGCCGAAAAGCTTTTATTTACGTTCGGCGTCAGCGACGTGGAATACTTTGACGACGTAACCGATTTGCTTGTAAGGGCAAAAAAGGGTTCCGTTTTGTCTTGCGGGGAACTTATGCAGGTCAACGCTTTAAACCGTTCCGCCCGCGTTGCGTTCAATTCCGTTCAGGTTGCTCCGAAGGAAGAAATCCCCCTCACATTGTCGCAGATAAATAAAATTTATTTCGACCGTACTCTTGAGGATGATATATCTTCGAAGATTATTTCCGATACAGAATTGAGCGACTTCGCAAGTTCCCGTCTGTACGAAATCCGTACTAAAATTAAGTCTTTAAACGCACGCATACGTTCAAAACTCAGCGAATATCTTACGGGCGATACGGCAAAATATTTACAGGATAATTCGGTAACCATCCGCAACGACCGATTTGTAATTCCCGTACGAGCCGAATATAAAAGCAAGGTAAGGGGGCTTGTTCACGACCGTTCGCAGACAGGCGCAACATTTTTTATTGAGCCTGAATATGTGCTTGAAATGAACAACGAGCTTATCGCCCTCACCATAGACGAAAGGGAAGAGGTGGAAAGGATTTTAAAATCCCTCTCCGCCCGCGTAGGCGAAAACAGCGAAAAACTTACGGCTGACGCAGAGATTTTATACGATATAGACAGTTTTTACGCCCGCGCGCACTACGCCTACGCCACAAAAAGCGTAATGCCTCAGGTAAACGGAAGGGGATATATAAACATAGTAAAGGGCAGGCATCCGCTTATCGACAGTAAAAAAATTGTTCCCGTAAGCATAGAACTTGGCGGCGATTACAACTTTTTGCTTCTGAGCGGGGCGAATACGGGCGGAAAAACGGTAACGCTTAAAATGGTCGGCTTGTTTTGCCTTATGGCGGCCTGCGGGCTGTTCATTCCCGCCGCAGAAGGCAGTTCTGTGGCCGTATTTGAGCAGGTTTTCTGCGATTTAGGCGACAGCCAGAGCATAGAGGAGAGCCTTTCAACCTTTTCTTCTCACGTAAAAAATCTTATAGAGATAATAGACGGGGTAAACGCCGACAGCCTTGTTCTTGTGGACGAACTTGGCGGCGGCACCAATCCCGACGAAGGCCAGGCCCTTGCGAGGGCTATAGTAGAACGCCTTTTGTCCTGCGGCTGCAAGGGAATAGTCACCACGCATTTTACCCCGTTGAAAGAGTTTGCGTATTCAGCCAAAGGTATAGAAAACGCCAGCATGGAGTTTGATTCGGCGACTTTAAAACCGCTTTACAGCATAAAAATCGGTATGCCCGGGGCGAGCAACGCCTTTGCCATATGCAGGCGCATGGGCCTCGACGAAAATATACTAAGCAGCGCCGTAAATTACCTGTCTGAAGGGGGCAGAACGTTTGAAAATATTGTCCGCCGCGCCGAGGACAGCCGCGTGTACGCCGATTCTCTCGCCGCCGAAAACGAAAAATTGAGGGCCGAGCTCAAGCAGAAGATAGAAGATGCCGATAAAAAAAGCAAAGCCCTTGATAAGGAGAGGGAAAAACTATTTTCCAACGCCAAGGCCGATA
>JAJPXK010000140.1:6123-9823 GCA_021205485.1 Clostridia bacterium
TTATAAACGAACGGGCTTCGGAAGCAGAGGAGCTTTTGCAGGAGATTGAAGAAATTTTCAGTAAGGAAGTAATTTACGAAAGCGACCTTATCAAGGCGAGAACGCTGAAAAATAAAATAAAAGATGCCGCTTTCCGCGAGGAGGAAACTTCTGTCAGCCCCGCGCAGTACACGCAGGCCGACGCGAAAACATTGAAAACGGGAGCTAAAGTTTACGTGAACAAGATGCAGACCGAAGGGGAAGTTGTTTCGGTTTCTGCGTCTAAGGGAGAGGCTGAAGTACTCTGCGGAAGCATGAAAATCCGTTGCAAAATCAGTGACCTTCTTATAATAAACAATGTCGCCAAAAAGGGCGGAATAGAGGTAAAAGTTGTAAGAAAAATACCGGTTTCTACCCCCGTATTGGAACTTAACGTAATAGGGCTTACAGTGGAAGAAGCCCTTGCCGAAGTTGAAAACTTTATAGACAGGGCCGTAACCGATAACCTTGAAGAGGTAAAGGTGATACACGGAGTAGGAACGGGCAAGCTGAGGGCGGCTATAGCTAACAGGCTAAAATCGCATAAAAACGTGGCTTCGTTCAGGTCGGGCGTATACGGCGAAGGCGAAACGGGAGTAACTTTTATCAAGCTGAAATAGTCAAGAATTTGCCTCAAAGATAATATCATATAATATTATCTGTATAAAGGGGTAAACTATTGAAGAATAAAGTTATCGCAGTTGTGACAAATATAGTTATTTGTACGGTAATTGTAGTTACGGCGGTTGTAGGGCTGTACAGCGGGAACGCTGTAACTGTATCAGATAATTCGGACAACGTCTATTATAGTTCGTCTGATACGGAAAATGGCGTCAGCCTGATGTTTAACGTCTATCAGAATACTGAAATCGTATACGGAATATTGGACGTATTGGACGAATATGGCGCTAAAGCCACATTTTTTATAGGCGGATGCTGGGCAGACGACAATGTGGACTGCGTAAGGGAAATTTACAGCCGGGGGCACGAGGTCGCAAGTCACGGATATTTTCATAAGGACCATTCAGCGATGGACTATGAGCAAAATCTTGCCGAAATAGAGCCGAGCGTAAGGCTTTTAAATATGATCTGCGGAACAGAAATCTCGTTATTCGCCCCGCCTTCGGGGGCTTACGGCGAATACACCGTAAACGCTTGCGTTTCGCTCGGTTTAAAGGTTATAATGTGGAGCAGGGATACGATAGACTGGCGCGACAGCGACGCCGATCTTATCATATCGCGGGCTACAAACAATTTGCAGGCGGGCGAGTTTGTGCTTATGCACCCTACGCAAAGCACGCTTGAAGCTTTGCCCTCTGTTTTGTCTTACATAGGAAATACACAGCTCGAAGCCGTAACGGTTTCGCAGTGTTTAGGAGAATAAAATGGTACATTTTAAAACTTTGGATAACGGCGTAAGGCTTGTCGTAAACACAATGGAAGGGCTTATGTCCGTATCTATCGGCATTCTTGTAGGAACGGGGGCCTGCGTTGAAACTGAGGAAGAAAACGGCATTTCGCATTTTATCGAACATATGATGTTCAAGGGGACAAAAAAGCGTACCGCCTTCCAGATTTCTGACGAAATGGACAGAATAGGGGCTCAGGTCAACGCGTTCACGGGCAAAGATCTTACCTGTTATTACGCAAAATCCATAACGGAAAACGCCCCTCAGGCTTTTGAGATTCTCGCCGACTTCTTCCTCAACAGTACATTTCCTCAGCATGAAATGGTAAGGGAAAAGGGAGTGGTTATAGAGGAAATCAATATGACTGAAGATACCCCCGACGATTTGTGTTTAGACCTTATAGGCGAAGCCTATTACGGGCAGACGGGCTACGGCAGAAACATCTTAGGCACTCCCGAAAACGTAAACGGTTTTACAAAGAAAAACATAAAAGATTATATTGCAAAACGCTATACCGCCGACAATATCGTAATAGCCATGGCGGGCAATATCGATGTGTCTGCAGCTGAAGACCTTGCCGAAAAATATTTCGGAAACCTGTCGTCTTCTTCGGCTCAGAAGAGAGAAGTTTCTACCGAATGCAAACACCAGTCGCTTATCCGCAACAAGGATATTGAGCAGGTCCACATCGCTCTGGCTTATCCTTCGGTATGCCGAGGGGATAAAAATTCCGAAGCGGCTCAGATTATGAACTCCGTTCTCGGCGGGTCTATGAGTTCGCGGCTTTTCCAGACGGTACGCGAAAAATTAGGTCTCGCTTACACCGTATATTCCTATTTATCGCCCTATAATGGCACGGGCGCCCTTACAATATATGCGGGCGTAAACGCTCAAAATTATAAAAAATCGGTAGACGCCGTGTATAAATGCATAAACGAGCTTAAAAAAGACAACGTAACCAAGGAAGAATTTGAAAGGGGCAAGGAACAGATGAAAGCCTCGTTCATATACTCGCAGGAAAGTACAAGCTCGCAGATGCTTTTATACGGAAAAGAGCTTATTTACAACGACAGATTGTTTAATTTCAGCGATAAAATTGAAAAAATCAACTCCGTAACCCTTGACGATATAGCCGAAGTTATATCTTTGAATTTTGACGAAAGATACAAGGCTGCGGCCGTTGTAGGCAAACTGGACGAGCCGTTAGAACTGTGAAAACTTTAAAACACGGCTTTGAGCCCGTATTTAATCCGGAGAGCGAGGTTCTCATTTTAGGCAGTTTTCCGTCGGTAAAAAGCAGAGAGGTTGAATTTTACTACGGCAACAGACAAAACCGGTTCTGGCGTACGCTTTGCGGCTATTTTAATAGCGAAATACCTGAAAGTACGGCGAAAAAAATTGAATTTTTGCTTAAAAATAAAGTCGCCCTATGGGATATTGTAACCGAATGCGAAATTGAAGGCTCCAAAGACGACACAATAAAAAATTACGCTGTCGCAAACCTTGAAGAAATTTTATCCGCCGCAAAAATAAAACTTATAATATTAAACGGAGGTACGGCCTTCAATATTTTTGAAAAGGCTTATAAAGGGATAGAAGTTGACTATGTTAAACTTCCCTCAACAAGCCCCGCAAACACCCGTTTTGACGAAAATTTATGGATAAACGCGTTGGACAGCGTGTTTAAAAAACAGAATGACATACAATCAGTTGATAGATGAATTGAAATCATATGCCGAAGAAAAGTTTGCCGAAGGGGAGAAAAGGATAGTAAACGACCCCGACCTTAAGTTTCTAGGCGTAAGAACTCCGCTTTTAAGGAGGATAGCGAAATCTCATGAAAACGATGAAGAAACTTTCGCCTTCCCGAACGAGTACTACGAAGTCGTTTTTATAAAGCTTGCCATAGCGTCAAAGTTTAGTTACGAAAAATTGCTCTCCCGCTTAGACGAACTGGTTCCGCTTATAACAAACTGGGCTCTTTGCGATTCGGCGTTTAAGCCTGAGTGCATCAAAAAGAACAGGCAAGACTTTGTTCCTTACATAAAAAAATATATGTCGAAGGAAGGGGAGTTTGAGCAGCGGTTCGCCCTTATTGCATTGCTTTCGTTTTACGTGGAGGAAGAGTGGCTTGATTTTATAAAAGAGTGTATAGAACGCTGCAACGCTGATTTATACTATACGATGATGTCCGCCGCGTGGCTTACCGCCGAGGTGCTTGCAAAGCATTATGAGTACGGTTTGTCCATTTTAAAAAGTACTATGTGTGACAT
>JAJPXK010000035.1 GCA_021205485.1 Clostridia bacterium
AGCTGATAGAGGGGTACTGTATCTTAATTTCCTATCCGCGGGTTCCCGCGGGATCCTTCGGCTGCATTTCGCTTTGCTTCATTTCGCTCAGGATGACAATGGTATTTCGTCTGTCTGCGATTTGTTACAGTTTTATTACATCGGGAGGCGGAAATTTTTTACATGTCGGTGTTATCATAAAGCTATAGCAACACAGGAAACAGGTCAAAAATGCAGATAACTTTACAGAATATTTCTAAATCTTTCGGCAAGAAGGAAGTAATATCCAACCTTTCGCTTAAGCTGCAAGACGGCAAATTTACCACTCTTTTAGGCTCGTCGGGCTGCGGAAAAACCACACTTTTGCGTATGATAGCGGGGCTTGAAACTCCCGACGCGGGCGAAATACTTTTCGACGGCGAAACGGTGTTTTCCAAAGCCGGCAATATCAATATTCCTCCCGAAAAGAGGAATTTGTCCTTTGTTTTCCAGGACTTCGCACTGTGGCCGCATATGACGGTGTTTGAAAACGTAGCGTTCGGCCTGCGGGCGAGAAAGCAGAGGGAGGGGTTAAAGCAAAAGGTGCAGGAGGCCCTTGACACCGTAAAGTTAGGCGACCTTATTTACCGCTATCCGCACGAACTTTCGGGCGGGCAGCAGCAGCGCGTGGCCTTCGCGAGGGCCATAGTGGTAAAGCCGAGGTGCATTTTGTTCGACGAACCGCTCTCCGCCCTCGACGCTCAGCTTCGCGAGAGCATGCGTACCGAGATTAAAGAGCTTACGGGCAAGCTTAATATCACGTCTGTATTTGTAACTCACGACCAGGCCGAGGCTATGAGCATGAGCGACTACATAGTGGTGATGAACGGCGGCAGGATAGAACAGTACGACACCCCGCTTGAAGTTTACGAACGCCCCGCCACAAGGTTTGTGGCCGAGTTTGTAGGCAAGGCCAACTGGATAAACGGCAGTTCTATGATCCGCCCCGAGCAGGTAACCATTGCCGAAACGGACGGCGTAAAAAAGTGCAGGGTGCTTTCTTCGCAGTATTACGGCGGACGCTACAGCCTTATTTTAGGGAGCGATTCGGGCGAGTGGACTGTTTCTTCTGAAAGAGACTTCCCCGCGGGTTCAGAAATTTATGTGAATTTTGACGCGGACAAGGCTATTACATTGGCACAGTAAAGACATATGTCTTTAACAGTATAACAAAGAGGTTTAATTATGAAACAACTTACAAAAAAAATTGCAACAATTTCCGTCGCGGCGTTGCTTGCGGCGGGCATGGCGGCGGTCGCCGCCGGCGATAACGGTACCGAAACAAGCGCGAGCGGTACGGCAAGTTCAGGCAGCAGTACGACAAACTCAAGCAGCGCGTCAGAAACATCCGCGAGCGACAGCTCGTCGGGCGGGGCTGCCGACGTTACTATTGATTACAGCGGTTTAAGCGGAGAAATTACCGTTTATATGCCTTCGCCCGCGGGCCTCGCATCCAAACTTTGCGCAGGCTTTGAGGAGCTTACCGGCGTAACCGTAAACCTTTGGACGGGCACTACGGGCGAAATTACCGCCAAACTTACAGCCGAGGAGAGCAACCCTCAGGCCGACGTAGTTATCCTCGCCTCATGGTCGGACGGGCTTTCGCTTAAAAGCGAGGGCAAATTAATGTCTTACCAGTCGCCCTACGCCGAATATATGCACGACGGCTGCGTGGACGACGGCTATACCTTATACGGCACAAGCGCGTCGGCGGTAGGCGTAATTTACAACACCAACATATACAGCGCCGAAGAGATTGAATCGCTTGACTGGTCTGACTACGCAGATTCAAAATTCAAGGACGATATATCCATCCCCGACCCTACAAAATCGGGCGCCTGCAAAGACTTTATATCGGGCTTTGTAACCGCCATAGACACCGACTATTCGATAATAGATAGCTGGGCCGCCAACGGCCTTACAAACGGCGGCGGCAACAGCCCCGCGTTAGAGTCTGTAAAGAGCGGCGAAAAGGGCATACTTATAGCGGGCGTAGACTACAACGCCTATTCGGCGATAGCGAGCGGCGAAGATATAGCCATTTACTACCCCGAAAGCGGCACCGTTATAAATCCCCGCCCCGCGATGATTATGAATACAGCCCCTCACGTTGACAACGCTAAGGCGTTTATGGACTACCTTATGTCTGACGACGCTCAGCAGCTTGTGGCGGACGCCTACCTTATCCCCGGCAGGGCGGACGTGGACTGCAATTCGGCGAGGCTCGGCTTTGACGATATAAAGCAGTACGAAGTTGACTGGGATAAAATGATGGCGGTAGCTGATACGGCGGCTTCTTACGTAGTTACAAAGACGGCGGGCAATATCTGACAAAATGAAAAATAACGCAAAATTTCAAAAGGCTGCGGCGATTACAGCGTTTATCGCCGTGGCCCTTGTGCTAATTATATTGATAATATGTCCGCTTGTTTCCATTCTTTCGAAATCGTTTATCACCGACGGAAAATTGGACTGGTCTAACCTTGTAAGCCTGTTTTCCGATTCGGGATATTTAGAGACGATAGGCAATTCCCTTTTGTTAGGCTTAAGCGTGACTGTTATATCTACCGTAATATCCCTGCCGCTCGCCTTCTTGTTTTCGCGTACAAAGCTCGCAAAACTCAAGTGGATGGATATTATCTTTATGATACCCTTTATGACGCCGCCCTATATCTCGGCTATGGGCTGGACAAAGTTCCTCGCAAAACGGGGGTACCTGCAGCAGATTATACCCGCGATAACCAATTCGCAGAACTTTTTGTATTCGTTCTGGGGACTGTCGTTTATAATGGCCCTGCACGTGTTCCCCTTTATGTATACCATGATGAAAAACGCCCTTTTGAATGTGCCGTCGGCTCTGGACGAGGCGGCTGCCGTAAGCGGCGGAAGCTTTTTCTATCGTTTGAGGAGGGTATACGCCCCGCTCCTTTTAGGCAACTACGCCATAGCGGCCATACTTGTATTTATAAAGACGTTGAGCGAGTACGGCACCCCCGCGGTAATAGGCAACAAGATAGGTTTTTACGTCTTTACGACGAGCATACACAACTATACTTCAATCTCGCCCGTAAACTTCGGCATGGCGGCGATGCTCTCGGTAGTTTTAACCTTGCTGTGCTTTATATTGTGGCTGGCGCAGAACCACCTTACAAACAAAAAGACGTACAAGGTGGTAAGCGGCAAGGGCGTCAGGGTAAATTACATAAAAATGCCGTGGTACGTCACCGTTTTAGCCTGGATATACATCGCCGCCGTGCTTATAACGGCGATAGGCGTGCCCTATTTTTCGGTAATAGCCACCTCTCTTTTAGAAAAAGTCAGCCGGGGCCTGAGCCTGGACAACCTGACGTTCGCCAACTACGCCGAGCTATTTTCGTCGGGAAGCCAGGGGCTGGAAGCTATATCCATAAGCCTTGAACTCGCCCTGCTTTCGGCGACTATAGCGTCTGTTTTAGGCATTATAATCTGCACGCTTTCGCGGAACAAAAAGAGGAAATACAACAAAGTTCTCGAGGCGACGGGCATGCTGCCCGAAATGCTGCCTTCGATAGTGCTTGTATTAGGCATAATGCTGTTCTGGAACAGCCTTTACAACGTGATAAAGGTATATAACACCTTAACCATAATGGTTTTGGCGTATACCGCCCTGTTTTTGCCATATTCCATACAGTATATCACGTCTGCGTTTACGCAGTTCAGCGACAATCTGCCCCTCGCGGGCAGGATAACTGGCGGAAGCAAGCCGTACGTGTTTATGCGGATTACGCTGCCGCTTATAGCCAAAGGGATAATAACCGGCTGGATGATGATTTTTATCATATCTTTCCGCGAGCTTGTTGCGGCGAGCATGCTGGAGCCTACCAATACCTACGTAATATCCACGTATATATGGCGTCAGTTTGAGCAAGGGTCCTCTCAGCTCGGCATGTGCATGGCGGTAATCTGCCTTATAATTACAGTGGTTGTGCTTATAGTCGTAAGACTTTTAACTGAACGCGAGAAAAAATCGCGGCGTAAGTAAAAAGGTGAAAAAATGAATTTTATTATAGGCGGAGGCGTCCACGAACACGGCAGAAACTGTTTTTACGTGGAGGCCGACGTAAATTACATAGTGGATTGCGGCGTGATGAAGGGCGTAAGGAATACTTACCCTAAACTCCCCGCCGATAAAATTGCGGCCGCGGAGTACCTGTTTTTGACACATTCGCACGAAGACCATATCGGGGCATTCGGCTGGCTTTTAAGCAAGGGCTTTAAAGGCAAGGTTATAGCATCGGCAAAAACGCTTGAAGCTATTTCGGGATACGACAACGTTTTCGCCCTGCCAGACGGCGGTAATTCGGCCATATTCGGGGATCTGACGGTGCAATACGGCCGAAGCGGCCACTGCACGGGCAGTCTGTGGTACTATATAAAAACGGCAGACTCCGAAATATTGTTCAGCGGAGACTACTGCGAAAATTCCTGCTACAATGTGGATAAAATACAAAATTATTCTGCGGATATAGCCGTTTTGGACTGCGCGTTCGGCTACTTCGGTTACAACAGGGCCGTGCAGGAAATGAGGATATCGGAATTTGCCGAAAGCGTGCTTAAGACGGGCAATCTTCTTTTGCCCGTGCCTAAAAACGGCAGGGCGGTGGACCTTATTTACCTTTTGAGAAATATGGACTGCAATATCTCCGTAGACGAGAAGTTGCGCCTTACGTTCTGCGAGCTGGCAAAGGGCGATTACTGGCTGCCTGAAGATATATCGGCCGCTGTGGATAAGTGCCTGTACAGGGACGTGCGTTACGGCAAACCTACCGTCTTTTTAATCGCCGACGCGCAGCTTTCTTCCTGCGAGGGCAGGCAGGCGGCCGACAGCGTTATAAAAAGCGGAGGAAGCGTTCTGTTTACGGGCCACGCCGACAACGGAGGGGAGGCCTACAGGCTAATCTCCTGCGGGGCGGGCAAAGTTATCCCCTACAACGCGCATATGAGCAAGCTCGACGCCGACTATGTAGCGGGCCGCAACAAATTTGAAAAAATTATTTACTTCCACGGCGATGATAAAAAGCAGACGTAAGTTGCTTGCGATAAACTTAAAATTTTAAAGGACACGCAAATTCTGCGTGTCCTTTATAGTAAAATACGCAAAAGTTGCGTAAAAATTTTTTATAAATACGCAAAAGTTGCGTATTTTTTAATTTTAAACACGCAATTCTTGCGTAAAATGTTTGCAATACGTTTTTTTATTTGTTATAATTAAAGCGAGGTGGCAGTATGACTTTAAAAGAGCTACGCAAAAAACTTAATTTAACGCAGGAAGAATGCGCTTCGCGTCTCGGTATTCCATTGCGAACTTATCAGAATTACGAAAAACCTGACGCAAATACGCAGTCTATAAAATATCGTTTCCTGCTGGAAACATTGCAGCGGTACGCCCTCGTTGACGAAGAACACGGCGTTTTGACAATAGAAGAAATCAAAAAGATTTGCGAGCCTGTCTTTGAGGAATACGGCGTAAAATATAGTTATCTGTTCGGTTCATACGCCAAAGGCAGCGCTTCGCCTACAAGCGACGTGGAATTGCTGGTTTCAACCGATTTTTCGGGCATGCTGTTCTATGAAATGGTGGAAGTGTTGCGCGAAGGGCTTAAAAAGAAGGTTGACGTGTTAAACCAAAACCAGATAAAGGAAAATTTTGAGCTTGTGAATGAAATTTTGCAGGACGGGATAAAAATTTATGGATAATAAAAAGACGGATATATATTACGCGAATAAAATAGTCGCCGATATTCATTTTATTTTATCTCATACTGAAGGGCTGTCGCAAACCGATCTGGAAAACGACGAGGTTTTGCTGGATTCGGTAATGTTCCGCCTTATCCAGATTTCAGAAAATTCCGATAAACTTTCTGTAAATTTTAAATCGGCGTACGGCGAAATTCCCTGGCGGGCGATCAAGGGTATGAGGAACCGCCTTGTGCATGAGTATGGCAATGTGGATATATCTATCGTTTATGACGCCGTAGTTAAAGATTTGCCCGTACTAATTAAACTATTGGAAAATATTTTGTGATTATTAAAAATAAGGGTTATCAGTTTTTTTTAGGAAATAATTTTAAGTATGCAGAGCGACGGTAAAGAACACATTTATATAGCCATAGATTTAAAGTCGTTTTACGCCTCGGTTGAGTGCGTGGAGCGGGGGCTTGACCCGCTGACTACAAACCTTGTGGTGGCCGATAAAAGCAGGACGGAAAAAACAATCTGTCTTGCCGTTTCCCCTTCGCTTAAAGCGTACGGCATCCCCGGGCGGGCGAGGCTGTTTGAAGTGGTTCAGAAGGTGAAAGAGGTAAACGCCGAACGGAGGAAAAGGGCCATAGGCCGCAAGCTTACGGCGTACACTTACGACGATAAAGTGGTAAGGACGGTACTCAACGTCGGCCTCGACTACGTAGTCGCCCCTCCGCGCATGGCGTACTACATTGAATACAGTTCAAGAATTTATGAAATATACCTTAAATATGTTTCCGCGGACGACATCCACGTTTATTCTATAGACGAGGTGTTTATAGACGCCACAAGCTACCTTAAAATGTATAAGCTCTCGGCGAGGGATTTCGCGATGACTTTGATAAGGGAAGTGCTTAAAGAGACGGGTATCACCGCGACGGCGGGCATAGGAACAAATCTGTACCTTTGCAAAGTGGCGATGGATATAGTGGCGAAGCATATCCCCGCCGACGAGGACGGGGTAAGAATCGCCGAGCTTGACGAAAAAAGTTACCGAAAAACGCTTTGGAACCACAGGCCCCTGACCGATTTCTGGCGGGTAGGCAAGGGGTACGAGGCAAAGCTTGAACAGCTCGGCCTGTACACCATGGGCGACATCGCCGAATGTTCTTCAGGCGGGCCTTCAGACCCCTACAACGAGGAGCTTTTATATAAGACCTTTGGCGTGAACGCCGAACTTTTAATCGATCACGCATGGGGCTATGAGCCGTGCACCATAGCCGATATAAAGGCGTACAAGCCTGAAAATACCAGTTTAAGCTCGGGGCAGGTGCTGCAAAGCCCGTATACGTTTGAAAAGGGCAGGATTATTGTAAAGGAAATGGCGGAAGAGCTCGCCCTGGACCTTGTTTTAAAAAAGCTTGTCACCGACCAGATAGTTTTAACCGTCGGCTACGACGCCGAAAACAAGGACTACGGCGGCGAGTACTCTTTGGACAGGTACGGCAGAAAGATACCTAAACACGCTCACGGCACCGAAAATTTAGACAGGCAGACGTCTTCTGCGAGGCTTATCACGCAGGCCGCATTAAAGCTTTACGACAGGATTATGGATAAAAATCTGCTTCTCCGCCGCATAAATATCGTGGCCGCCCGTACGGTTGACGAGAAAGATGCCACGGCAAAGAGCGAGCAGCTTGATATGTTCACCGACCCTGAGCAGCTTGAAAAGAGGCGTCGGGCGGAGGAGAAGGAGCTGGAAAAGGAAAAACGCAGGCAGGCGGCCGAGGCGGAGATTAAAAAGAAGTACGGCAAAAACGCCCTTTTAAAGGGGACGGACTTTGAGGAAGGGGCCACCGCCAAAGAACGCAACGGCCAGATAGGCGGGCATAAGGCATGAAAGATTACAGTAAAATTATTGATTTGCCTCACCATGTGTCGCAAAAGCATCCGCAGATGCCGACGGCTGACAGGGCGGCGCAGTTTTCTTCATTCGCGGCTTTGAAGGGGTATGACGAAGCGGTTGAAGAGGCCGCGAGATTAACCGACGGCAAGGTTGAAATTTCTTCTGACAAGCAGGCCGAACTTGACGTTAAATTAGGCATATTGGCGGGTCTTTTGAAGGAAAACCCCGTTATTTCAATTACTTATTTCAAGCCCGACGAGCGTAAATCGGGCGGCAAGTATTTAAAGAAGACGGGCGTTGCCGCAAAGGTGGACTATTTAAAAAGACAAATTGTATTTTCTGACGGCTTCGTCGTGTCTACGGACTGCGTCGCAGACATAACGGGCGACGAAGTGGACAGGCTATATGACGCGGGCGATTATTGAATTGCGTCCCGTTGCTTTTAAGATGGAATATAAACATTGTGTAAAAAAACTACAGGTTAAATATGAATAAAAAACAACTTCCCGTAATAGCTATATGTTACGATTTTGATAAAACTCTATCCCCCGAGGATATGCAGAGCTTTTCGCTTATCCCTAAATTAAACTGCGACACGGCTGAGTTCTGGCGGCAATCCAACGAACTGGCGAAAAACGAGGGAATGGATAAAATCCTCGCGTATATGCGGCTTATAATACAGAAGGCCAACGCCAACGGCATACGCTTGCAGGAGAGCGACTTTAAAGACATGGGCAAGACCATAAAGCTTTTCAGCGGGGTAGAGACGTGGTTTGACCGCATAAACGACTACGCCCTTTCGGCGGGGGTGCAGGCGGAACACTACATAATTTCTGCGGGGCTTAAAGAGATTATAGAGGGCACTTCCATAGCTAAATATTTTACGGGTATTTACGCTTCGTCGTTTTACTACGGCGTTTACGGCGAGCCGGTATGGCCTAAGCAGGTGGTAAACTACACTACAAAGACGCAGTATCTTTTCCGCATAAACAAAAATTGCCTCGATTTGAGCAACGAAGACAGCGTAAACGAATTCCAGCCCGAAAACGACAGGCGTATACCCCTCCGCAATTTTATTTACATAGGCGACAGCGAAACGGACATACCCGCCATGAAAATTATCAAAAACGGCGGAGGCGTCTCTATCGGCGTGTACAACGCCGAGACGGGCAATTTGGACAGGGTGCGCAAGCTTTTAAAGCAAAACCGCATAAACTATCTTATGCCCGCAGACTACAGCGAAGGCGGCATACTTGAAGGCGCCGTAAAGGACATAATAAAAAAGATGGCGGCGAACGAGGCCCTGGAAAAATTGCATAAGTCGCAAGACAGTTACGTAAACGAGATGGATAATCTGGAAGAATACGTTGACTATACCAAAAAATTTATCGCCGAAAATAATTTCGCGGGAAGCGAACTGGAAGAAAAAATCAATTCGGCGCGCCTGAAAATAGAGGCCGAAGGCGAAAAAATTATAAAGGGCGGGGCGATACCGCCCGAAGTCGCCGAGCGTTACATCCAAAGTTTAAAGGCAGAGATAACAAGTTTAAAAAAGTAAATACAGCTTGCTTTTGGAATGAGATTCTTCGACTGCGCTTTGCGCCATATAATCTGAAACCTTTTACAATAAGGTGTGCAAAGTTTCGGGCTTACGCCCTCACGCAGGATGGCGGTGAACTATTGTAATATAGCGGAACGGGATTCGGAAGGCGGCTATGCAAAATGATTTCTTGACTTTGTTTTTCGTATGCCGTATAATATTCAAAAAAGGTAATAAATTATATGAAAATATGCGTATTCGGCGCGTCAAGCGCTAAAATCGATATAAGTTATATCGCCGAGGTAGAGGCCTTAGGCGAAAAGATGGCAAAAAGGGGGCACTCCCTTGTATACGGCGCGGGCGCTACGGGCGTAATGGGCGCCGCCGCGAGGGGCGTAATAAGAGGAGGCGGCGAGGTTCACGGCGTTATCCCCGAATTTTTCCGCGATGAAATCTTAGAGGCCAATTTTTATGATTGCTCTTTGCTCACTTA
>JAJPXK010000190.1 GCA_021205485.1 Clostridia bacterium
GCCTAAAATATAGGAGAATCATGGGACTTATCAGTTTTTTTCAGAATTCCGACAGCAGACAAGCCGCAAAAAAATTAGATAAACTTGCGTTAAAGGTAGAAAGTCTTGAGCCTAAGTATCAGTCTATGACAGACGAACAGTTAAAGGGCCAGACGCAGATTTTAAAAGACAGACTGGCCGCGGGCGAAACTTTGGACGACATTATGTTTGACGCTTTCGCCGCACTGAGGGAAGCGAGCTGGCGTGTTTTAAAGATGAAGCATTTCCACGTCCAGATAATGGGCGGCATCTGCCTCCATCAGGGCCGTATAGCAGAAATGCGTACAGGCGAAGGCAAAACCCTCGTTTCAACCCTGCCCGCGTACCTCAACGCCCTTACAGGCAAGGGCGTTCATATCGTAACGGTAAACGATTACCTTGCAAAACGCGACGCCGAATGGATGGGCAAAGTCCATAAATTTATGGGCCTTACCGTAGGCGTTGTTGTCCCTGGCATGGACGATAAAGAAAAACAAGAGGCGTATAAATGCGATATAATTTACGCCACAAATAACGAACTCGGCTTTGATTACTTAAGGGATAACCTTAAAACCTCTATCCCTGCGATGGTTCAGAGGGAACTCAATTTCTGCATTATAGACGAAGTTGACTCTATTCTGATAGACGAAGCCCGTACGCCCCTTATAATTTCAGGCAGAGGGGAAGAAAGCTCTAAACTTTACGAAGACGTAGACAGGTTTGTCCGCACGCTTGACGGCGGCTTTGACGACGACAAAAAAGACGCCGAAAATAAAGCCCCCCGCCGCAAAAAGAACGGCGAATACAGCGAAGAAGAGGAGGCCGCTATGGCGCACCTCGAAGAAGTATTGCAGCAGATGGAAGACTGGGACTACATCATAGACCGCAAGGATAAGACTGTTACCATCACCGAAAAAGGCGCCGAAAAGGCAGAACGTTTCTTCGGCATCGCCAACCTTTCGGATATAGAAAACGCCGATCTTCACCACCACATACAGCAGGCGTTAAAGGCTCACGAGCTGTTTAAACGCGACGAAGATTACATCGTCTCAGACGACGGCGAAATTCTGATAGTAGACGAATTTACAGGCCGTCTTATGCACGGCAGAAGGTACTCCGACGGCCTTCACCAGGCCATAGAGGCCAAGGAACACGTAAAGGTCCGCAACGAAAATAAAACTCACGCGACAGTTACTTTCCAGAATTATTTCCGCCTTTATACAAAGCTTTCGGGCATGACGGGTACGGCTAAAACGGAAGAAGCCGAATTCCGTACCATATACTCCCTCGACGTTGTGGAAATACCTACAAACAAACCCGTTCAGCGTACCGACTACGCCGATATGATTTACTCCACGGTAGAGGGCAAAAAGAAGGCCATAGTAAACGAGGTTATTGAACGCCACGCCAAGGGCCAGCCCGTTTTGATAGGTACGGTAACCGTAGACCGATCGGAAGAAATTTCAAGGCTTTTAAGAAGAAACGGCATAAAGCACAACATACTTAACGCCAAAAACCACGAACGCGAGGCTGAAATAGTAGCTCAGGCGGGAAGGTTCGGCGCGGTAACCATAGCCACCAACATGGCGGGCCGCGGCACCGATATTCTTTTAGGCGGCAACCCCGAATACCTCGCCAAAAAGCGTATGCGCGAAGAGGGCTACGAGCATGATATGATAGAGGTGGCCATCTCTTACGCCGACAGGGAATTTACCGAAGAAGAGCAGACGGCCAGGGCGAGGTACGCCGAGCTTTACGAAAAATTCAAAAAGGAAACCGACGAAGAAAAGGTTAAGGTAATAGAGGCGGGCGGCCTGTGCATCTTAGGCACCGAACGCCACGAAAGCCGCCGTATAGACAACCAGCTCCGCGGCCGTTCGGGCAGGCAGGGCGACCCCGGCGAATCGGTATTCTTTATCTCTCTGGAAGACGACCTCGCGAAACGCTTCGGCGGCGAAAGAATAAAATCTATTTACAACACGTTCAAACTTGACGACGATACCTGCCTTCAGTCAAAGATGCTCTCCCGCAGCATAGAAAACGCGCAGAAGGCCATAGAGGGCAGGAACTTCGGCATAAGAAAGCGTACTCTGCAGTACGACGAAGTTATGAACGAACAGCGTAAGACCATTTACAGCGAACGCCTTAAAGTGCTCAAGGGCGAGGACGTGCACGAGCAGATGCTCAAATATATCCCCGACTATGTAGAAAAGGTGGTAAACGAGACGGTAAATACCGACGCCATGCCCGAAAAATGGGACGAGGATAAACTCAACGACGCTCTGCGTACCAAGGTTTACCCCGACGAATGCACGTTCGAAATTACCCGCAACATGCTTGAAAAGTGCGACTACGACTACGCTATAAAGAAAATTTCCAAGGAAGTTTCTTTAGCTTACGAAGAGAAGATAGAAAATATCAAGAAGGAAACAAAGGGAGTGGTTGACTACCATCAGGTAGAACGCAACGAACTTTTACGCGCGGTAGACCGCAACTGGATAGACCATATCGACGCCATGGACCAGCTTCGCAAGGGCATAGGTTTAAGGGGCTACGCTCAGCAGGACCCCGTCATAGCCTACAAGCAGGAAGGCTACGATATGTTCACCGAAATGATAGAGAGGGTGCAGACCACCACTATATCCCGCCTGTTAAAGGGCAAGATTGTAAGAATACGCCCCGGCCAGATTCCTCAGCCGGGCAAAAAAGTACAGGACGTAAAGGAAGAGGCAGCTAACGCCCCCGCCGATGCTACAGAGGCTCAGCAATCCGCCGAAGCCGAACAGAAGGCCGTTACAGAAGGCGCGGAGGCGGCTCCCGCCGAAGAAAAGACGGCGACGGCGAGGCCTCAGCATGTGCCCGCCGCAAACGGACTGGCGACGGTGGCGGAGGAGTTTAAACCAGATCCTACATCAAAGCCCGCTCAGGTTATAAAAAAGAAGAGCGTAGGCATGAACGACCCCTGCCCCTGCGGCAGCGGCAAAAAATACAAAAAATGCTGCTACTGGAAAGACCACTCTTAAGTTAATTAAGAATTATGAATTTAAAAATAACCGCCTAATAGGCTCCCCTATTAGGGGAGCTGGCGGCATAGCCGTCTGAGGGGTTTACAGATAAAACTATAAAAGTACAACGTAAGCACGCCTTGCCTTCCCCCCCCCTGCGGGGGAAGGTGGCTGCGTAGCAGACGGATGAGGGGATAATATTCAAAATTCCAAAAAAAAACAACCTAAACAGAGAGAGCGTATATGTTTAAAGCAGACGATTACAGACTTAAAATTAAATCGCTGGCAGAAATGCTCGCCGAAGCTAAGTACGCCCTCGATATCGATAATTTAGGCGGCAAGCTTGAAAGTTTAAAGGCCGAACAGGAAAAGCCCGAGGTGTGGAACGACCTTGAAAAGTCCAAACACATAGGCAGGGAAATTTCGGTAATAGAGAGCAAGCTCGCGGCGTACGGCAAGGGCGAAGACGCCTTAAACGACGCGTCGGCGTTTATCGATCTTATCGAAGAAGCAGACGACGAAGGGCTTATCCCCGAACTTGAGGGTATGATAAAGGCCGCCGAAGAGGATATCGAGGAGATGCGGATAAAGGCCCTGTTAAAGGGCAAGTATGACGCAAACAACGCCATTTTAAACCTTCATTCGGGCGCGGGCGGAACGGAAGCCTGCGACTGGACGCAGATGCTCTACCGCATGTATTTAAGGTATTGCGAAAAGTCGGGCTTTAAAGTCACCGAGCTTGACAGCGAACCCGGCGACGAAGCGGGCTTAAAGAGCGTAAGTTTTAAAGTGGAAGGCGAAAACGCCTACGGCTTTTTAAGGGCGGAAAAAGGTGTGCACAGGCTTGTGCGGATTTCCCCTTTCGATGCAAACAAACGCCGCCACACATCTTTCGCATCTTTAGAGGTCATGCCCGAGGTTGATGACGACAACGAAATCGAAATCAAAGACGAAGATATCCGCATAGACGTCTATCGTTCGTCTGGCGCGGGCGGCCAGAAAGTAAACAAGACAGAAACCGCCATCCGCATTACTCACTATCCTACGGGCATAGTTGTAACCTGCCAGAACGAAAGAAGCCAGCTTCAGAACAAAGCTATGGCCTTCCAGTATTTGCGGGCCAAGCTTTTAGAGCGTAAAATAGCCGAAAGGGAGGCTTCCGACGCCGAATTAAAGGGCGAAATCAAAAAGATAGAGTGGGGCAGCCAGATACGCTCTTACGTGTTCTGCCCGTATACACTCGTAAAGGACCACCGCACGGGCTACGAACAGACCGACATACAGGCCGTGATGGACGGCGACATACAGGGATTTATAATAGACTATCTTAAAAAGACAGGCTGATTGCAAAACCAATCCGCTTAAAAAGCGGTAAAATAAAAAAATTACGGAGAAAACTTATGGGTACTAACAATGAAGCATTGGCTGAATGCCTCGAACTTTCCCGCTGGATATGCCAGATGGGCTTAGGCATCAACAGCAAACGCGCGGCGTGCGAAATTTACAGCCAGCTTGTAGAAAGTTCTGCAAACCTCGGCGCTATGATTACGGCGGCCGACTACGTGCCTACGCGTTCGCAGCGTTCCGAATCTTCCGTAGAGGGAATGAAGGAAATAAGCAAGGTTATCTACCTTCTCAACGTGGCGAACGACAGCGGATTATTTGTAAAATCGGCGGTATCCAACGCCATAGCCTGCGCTATAAGGGTTTCTTCTCTGCTCAACGGCGTGGCGGCGGCTTATATGAACGCGAGCATCGTTTCTAAGACGGTGGATATCGAAGACGAAGCGGCGACCGTATCTTATAAGAACGACGATCCCGACGGCTTTAACGACCCTTACACAGTTTAATATTCAAAAATACGCTTTTCGCGCGGCGAAAAATTTTTGCCGTGCAATGTATTATGTACGATAAAACTACCTTTAAAATAAAAAAAGACCCCGTAATATTAGGCATCGAATCGAGTTGCGACGAAACCGCGTGCGCTGTTTTGCGGGGCAGAAAAATTCTGTCTGACGAGATTATCTCCTCTGCCGCGGTGCAGGCGCGGTACGGCGGCGTTGTGCCCGAAATAGCTTCAAGGGCTCATACCGAAGCGGTGGACGAGGTGACGCGGCGGGCGGTAACTAACGCGGGGATAACCTTTTCAGATATAGACGCGGTAGCGGTAACTTACGGCGCGGGGCTGTTAGGGGCTCTTCTGGTAGGGCTTTCTTTTGCAAAGGCCCTCGCGTATACGCTGAATGTTCCTCTTATAGCCGTTAACCACATAAGGGGGCACATCTCCGCCGCGTATTTAGACGACGAAACGCTTAAACCGCCCTTTATCACCCTTCTCGCGAGCGGGGGGCATACGGCTATTCTGCACACAAAAAGCTTTACCGAATCGGTTGTCCTGGCGTCCACTTCAGACGACGCCGCGGGCGAGGCCTTCGACAAATGCGCGAGGGTGTTAGGCCTCCCGTACCCCGGCGGGCCGAACATACAAAAACTTGCCGAAAAGGGCGAGGCAAATATAAATTTTCCCTCGGCTCTCGTAAAAAATACAACTCACACTCAGTTTTCTTACAGCGGGCTTAAAACGTCGGTGATAAACTACTGCCATACGGCGGAGCAAAAGGGGATAGAAGTGCCTAAGGCCGACGTAGCCGCTTCTTTCCAGAAGGCCGCTTTGAATCCCCTCGCCGATAAAACGGTAGAATTTGCCGTAAAATACGGGATAAACACCGTAACGGCGGGCGGAGGGGTTATAGCCAATTCCTATCTTCGCGAACGCCTCGCAAAAAATTGCGACAGGGCGGGGATAAAGCTTATTTTGCCCGAAAAAAGGTATTGCACCGACAACGCCGCGATGATAGCATCCGAAGGGTACAACAGGTATATGATAGGCGACTTCGCCGATATGGACATAAACGCCGCCGCGGCCATACCTTTAAAATGAATTTTAAAATTGCATATTCAGCGCGGCTGCGCCTAACATGCCGGCTTCTTTTACGGTGGCGCATATTACAGGCACTTCAGGGCCGCTATGCGCGTATATAATGCTTTCTTTGAGCTTTCTGTTAAGTGGTCCGGTAAGCGATTCGCCTTGTTTTGCTACTCCGCCGCCTAAAATAATGGCTTCGGGCCTGAATATGTTAGCTATGCTTATAAGACCTATGCTCAGGTCATCGATATATTTTTTTACTATAGCGGCAGCGTATTTATCTTTTTCGCGATAGTCGAAAGCTGTTTTGCCGTCTATTTTATCGGCGCCGACTTCCGCCATAAGGCTGTCGGGGTGTTTTTTGACGGTCTTTTTGGTTTCGCAGATAAGGGCGGTGGCGGATGCGTAAGTTTCAAGGCAACCCCTGCCGCCGCAAGTGCATTTTTTGCCGCGCGGGTGTATTATGATATGCCCGACTTCGGCGCCCGCCGAGCGGTTGCCCGAATAAATTTTTCCGTTGATTATAATACCGCTGCCTACGCCGGTGCCGAGGGTGAGCAATACGCAGTTTTTGCGTTTTTCTCCCGAGCCGAACAACGCTTCGCCTAACGCAGCGCAATTAGCATCGTTTTCGATTGAAACAGGGATATTGCCGAACCTTTCTGCTATCATCTTTTTAATCGGAACGCCGTACCAGCGAATATTGTCCGAGGCTATGACAGTACCGTTTGCCGAGTCGATAAAGCCGGGAATGCTCAGTCCTATGCCTGTTACGGCAAAGCCATTAGACTTGGCGTCTTCAAAAAGTCTGGTTATTGCCGCGGAGATGTTTTCTGCAACGTGTTCGACGCCTTGTCCGCATTCGGTAGGCGTCTCGTAGAAGGATAAAATTTTGCCGTCTGCGTCCGCAATGCCGCTTTTTATGAATGTGCCGCCGAGATCGATGCCGATGTAAATGTCTTTCATAAAAAAATTTTCCTTGAATTTTTTAGTGAAGCATATTGTAACATTAAAAAACGCAGATGTAAAGAATATTTTTTCATTTTTTGCATTTATTTTATTTGATTGCAAAAAATTTTAATTTTATCGCTTGACAAAACGAAAATCATCATTTAGTATTGAATTATGTTAAGAAAAACGGTTTTTTTAACAAATTTACATGGCTGATTACGAGGTGGCGGATGGTTTACGCGATAAAAACTGAACGCCTGTCCCGCGATGAATTTGCATTTGCTGTTTTTTTGCAGGGCGGGGTTAACAAGACGCAAAGGAGCATAGTCCTTGACTTAGACAACTATATGGCTTACGTTAAGGACGAGGTAAAATATATAACGTTGGATAAAGCGTCGGATATGTTTAAAGACAGATTCGAAGGGATCGCCGTTTTCGATCTGTCGGCGGACGACGTGTCAATAAATCTCGCCGCCACGGTATGCGCCGCAGAAAATTATCTCGGCGTTCCCCGCAACCTTTTACATATGGCGGAAGGCCTCAAAGTAAAATTCGACGCCGCCGATATACGCGGATCCAACGCCGAAAGGCAACGCGCCGTTTTTGAAAAGTATAAAGACAAGCTCGACAGGCGCGGCCTCGTCCATCAGGTAGTGAAAGGCGACGATATCACCTTCAGCTTCGCGACTTCGCCATCGCTAAAGGGTATCTTACTTTTTTTACCGACGAGACGGAGGAGGACATAGCGTTCCGCAAAGAAGCGCTTGAATGGGCGGAGCGCAATATTCCCGTTTACGGCTGGACGGCCGACGAAATAGGCTTCGTGAAGAGCATTTCAGAATTTGGAAACTACGTTATACCTATGGACTGGTCGTGCAATCACAGTTTTTTTGGACAGAGCGATTATTGTTCGGTCAAGCAAAAATACAGCGGCAGGGAAAAGGTTTCTTCAGATAAGCATTATCTTTGCATAGCGGTATCGGACGGCGACAACGTCCAGTGGCTTGAAAGAAATTTTATGACCGACGGTCATTTCGGTCAGCGTTGCCGCAGCAATAAGGGGTATAAACTCAACTGGACGGTGGCGCCCTCTATGGGCAAACTGTGTCCCGAAGTGCTGCAAAAAATTTATTCCATGGCGAATAACGACTACTTTATTACGGGCGTTTCGGGCATAGGCTACACAAACACTATGTCTTACCCGTATAAATATTTAAGCGAATACTCAGCCCTTACCGAAGAGGCCATGAAGGTATCCGATTTAAATTATATGTGCCTTCTGGATAATTTCGCCCTGACTTCCGACGAAGAAAACGTTACAAAGCGTCTGGACGAGTTCGCTAAATATGACAGGATAGGCGGAGGCATATGGGAGCTTGACCCCGACAGGTATGAGTCGGGCAAGGGCAGGGTGTTCTGGTCGTCAAACGGCAAGCCGTTTGTTTCGGTCAGGCTCTCTATGTGGCACCCTTCCAACGATCCCGACCAAACAAACGATGAATGGATAAAATCTTACGCAGACAAAATAAATTCAATGCCCGTGTGTCCCGATAAAATAGACGGCTACACGGTGCTCAACGTTCATCCGTGGACGGTCAATATAAATCAGCTCAACTATTTTGTTTCGCTTCTTTCGGAAAATGTTGAAATATTATTTGTAAAAGATTTTATCGAAGAAATAAAAAAGAACGTGCCGCATGTTAATGCCGTACCCGAAAATTGACGGCGGCAACCTCGGAGATTTTAAGTGGTTACAATAAACGATATTGCAAAAAGGGCGGGGGTGGCTAAGTCTACCGTTTCCAATGCGTTGACGAATAAAAAATACGTCAGCGAACCGCTTAAGGAAAGAATATTCCGGATTTGCGAAGAGCTGGATTACACTCCAAACTTTTACGCGTCAAAGTTATCCGGCAGCAAAACGGGCATTATTGCGCTGTTCCTTGAACAGAAGCAAAAATTCCACAGGTATTATTCCGACCTTATAACATCCTGCCTGCAGACCGTTTCAGAACACGGTTATTCGCTTCTTATATACTACAACCTTGACGCAAAACAGTACCAGAACATATTAAAAAACGGCAAGGCGCCTATAGATGGCGCTATAGTCCTCGCTCCCGAAATGCAGGACTTGCGTATAACGCATATAGAGAGCAATTCTATCCCGTGCGTGGTAATAGGCAAAGCCGACAGCGAAAGCGAAATGAGCTTTGTGGACGTAAATAACGAAAAGATAGTAGAGGATGCGGTAAATCTTCTTTATTCGGGCGGCTACAAAACCATCTGCCTTATAAACAGCAACAAACACCTGAAAATTTCTGACGAAAGGCAGACGGCTTTCAACAGAATTAAAAACGAGCTGTCTCTTTCCCCCGAAAGCTGCGTGCTCTGTTCCGAGACGAGCTCATCTTCCGACGGTAAAACATTTGCCTTGGAGCGCATCAAAAGGGGTACGGCGTTTATTACGGCGGATACGACTCTGGCTGAGGGCGTGTACGAAGCCGCCGCCGAATGCGGATTGGAGATAGGCAAAGACGTAGGCGTATTTTCTCTCGGCGGAACAAAAGACGCAGGCAAAACGCCGAACCTTGCAAACGCCAGCCAGAATTATAACTTGCTCGCCCGCCTTGCCTCTGAATGCCTTGTAGACCAGATTACAAAACTGTACGACGGAGAAATCCCCGAAACAAGCGTTACCCTTATAGACAGCGAGGTAAATCTTGATACCTCGGTTAACTTTATCCAGTAAAATATTGTACTTTAT
>JAJPXK010000067.1 GCA_021205485.1 Clostridia bacterium
TGTGGTCTGTAGCAGGTATAGTTACCGTTTCTCTGCTTATTTCTTCGCCGCAGACTGAGCAATATACTACCAAATCGTACGAACCGTCTTTTTCACACATCGCCGCAAAGTAGTTTTCGGTCACGGCTTCGCCTTCGATGTGATCCGTAGCGGGTATAATTATAGTTTGCCTGCTGATCTCCTCGCCGCAGACAGAGCAGTATACCACGCTGTCATAGGAGCCCGTTTCGGTACAAGTTGCTTCTACACGATTTTCTTCTACGGCTTCACCCGCAGTGTGCGCCAGCTTAGCTATTACCGTATCCGACTGTGATATTTCGGTGTCGCCGTTGCTGTCGGCAAAATACTTACAGCAGCCGTAGCAGTACCAGTATTCTATATTGCCCGTACTTTCACAAGTGGCGTCAACCGCGGGAATACGGGTATATACGTGAACGTGACTGCCGCCGGTGTCATCTTCGGACGATTGCCCGCTATTGTTTGAGCTGCTGTCTGTACTGTCCGATTGCGACTGCTCGGTATCAGAGCCGCCCGACTGTCCGCCGCTTTCACTGCAAGCGGATATGCCAAAAGCGAGGCAAATAACCGATATTATTGACAAAAGCAAAATAAAAAGTTTCTTTTTCATAAAATTCCCCTTACGCAAAAACGTCCCTTTAGGGACGCCTGCAAAAGCATCCCGTTATTTTATAATGTACAAACCCCTGAACTATCAGAAAAGAGATACAATATGCCTACTGTATCTGATAACTCCTGTTAATTTGTATACCATTTATATTATACCATATAAAATAATAATTTCAATAGTTTAAGACGAAAATTATCCCTATTCGTTTTTCAGATTTAATTGCCGCCGAATGAATCGGCGGCAGATCGGGCTTTTATGTTTTTCGGGGATAGTGTAAGCAAGAAGTCCTTGCTCCACCAACGGCTCTACAAAACGGCTCATTACATAATATTGTGTTTTGCCAATATGCTCGGCAATTTCAGTGCGCGAACGGGGGACGGCGCAGAACTCAAGTAAATCGCTTTGCCAATCGTCCGCTTTACTTTCCGTCTTTTTCCTGCCGTTTAACAGCGTAACCTTGAATAAGCCCTTGCGGTCGGTAAAAATCGGCTCAGGCAAGCTTAATTCTTTCATTCCTCGGCGGATAGTCGGTATCCCCGAATAGCGGCTTTCAACAACACGCATAGTTTCCAAAACGGATATAAGCGTTTTATTGCGCGTGTCGGCGTGTATTCTTTCCAAATCGTCTATATCAACTGCGCCGTAAAGCCCGCCCGCGTTTATAATTTCCAGTCTGTCGCAGTACATTTCTATACGCTTATTCGCTAAAAAACGCTGCCCGTCGTCCGTTGTTTCACCCCTACGGGTGCCAGCGACAAGCACGGCGGTTATGCAGAGCTGCGGATAAACCGCCTGCGGATTTTTTGAAAAACACATTACCGCCGTTATGGTAGGCTTGCCGTCTTTCATAAGCTCCATAAGTTTTAAAAGCTCGTCGTCGGTAGAGTTCTGTATATTAGGACGGTTGGCTCTAACGTTTAATAAATATTGTTGTATCTGCGCCTGATCCAGACTATCCCAATCGGCTTCGGATACGCGCAAATCATCGTGAATTTGTCTATGGTAAGAATCGTAGCTGTAAATTTCTACTCGCTCATTCGTTCATAAGCATCGCCGACGCGGACGTAAGCCCCCTTCCATTTGCCAGCACCCTTATAATATACGGGCATAGTCATTATATCGACAGGGGGGGGGATTTCCATACCGACAAAGAACTTGCCGTCTATTTCGCAGGTTGAAAACACAGCACTCACCTCCGGCTGCATCTGTTTGCGCTGCTCGCTTGCCTGATGAAGCAAATCCTGAACATCATAGACGCCCACGGGAATAAAACCACCGGTTTTGTCCATGCCTAAAACGATTACTCCGCCGTCGTTTTGATTGGAAAATGACGAGAGGGTATTATATAGTTTTGGACAACCGCCGTGCGCGCTCTTTACTTCGGGAGTTTGTCCTTCGTGTTTTTTGTGTTGAATTTTATTTACCAATGAAATTAAATCAGCCGTAAGCATAACAACCTCCGCTTTGCAAACATTATAACGCAAACAAACAAAATAATCAGGCAATAAAGCAAAATACTTTGCTTAATAAACAAAATTATTTCGCGAAAAATCTTTGCTTCGCAAATCTTTTCCGCAGGTATTTTTGTCATACCATAATGTTTGAACTTTGATTTTAAAAATTTGGTGAAATTTTTATTTTTTCATTGCAATCGTGCGACACTTGTCGTATAATATCAACGTAGAAATCTCAACAGGAGATTATATGAAAAAGCAACCTGAAATTACAGACGCCACCCGCGACGCTTTTATAGATGTTTTTTGCGGGCTCGCTTTAAAAAAGCCTATAGGCAGCATCACAATACGGGAAATAACCGAAGCGGCAGGTTACAACCGGACCACCTTCTACCGCTATTTTGCCGACGTCTACACCCTTTTAAATTACATTGAAGACTCATTGATAAAAGACTTTTCGCAGTCGGCAAACGTTAAAGGGCAGTTTGCGTTAAACGATAACTTTTTTAAATCCATTATGGATTTTATGCAAACGAATAAAGATCGCATGCTCGTGGTTTTCAGCGAAAGCAACCGCAGCAGTTTTATAGCGAAACTGCAAAAATACATAATGAAAAATATCGGCATGGAAAATTCCGCTCATAACGCGATGGCGATGACAATATATTTTTCGGGGCTTACCGCCGCTTTAACGGCTTGGCTTAAAGAACCTGACACGATAGCCGAAGATGATTTAACCTCTATGATGAGCAGATTGTTTTCTGAATGGTATTTACCCGAAATCACAAAAAATAAGCAATAATTGCGGCATATATGCCGTCCAATTGAATAAATACATTATTAACAAGGAGTACTTTATTATGAATGAAACTTTGACTGCGTTGACCACCCGTAAGAGTGCGAAAAGCTTTAAACCCGAACACATTTCCCGTGAAGAAATAGAAAGAATTGTAGCCGCGGGGCTCAACGCGCCTTCGGGCATGAACGCGCAGGACGCTATTTTTATCGTCGTTCAGGACGATGAAACGGTAGCTAAACTTTCTGAGCTTAACGCAAACATTATGAAGGCGTTTATGGCTAAAACCAACCCTGCCGCCGCCAATATGAAGATGGATCCCTTTTACGGCGCCAAGGACGTTATTGCCGTAGTTGCAAAAAAATGTATGACAAGCGTATATGACGGCAGCCTTGCTATGGGCAACCTTATGAATGCCGCGTGGAGTTTAGGGATTGACAGCCGCTGGATACACCGCTGCAAAGAGGTTTTCGCAACCGACGAAGGCAAGGCAATACTTGCAAGCCTCGGCATTACCGAAGAAGTAGAAGGCATAGGCTTCTGTATTTTAGGCCACGCCGCAGAAGAAAAAGAAAAGACTGAAATCAAGCCCGACAGGGTTTACTATATTTAACCCCTATATATGCGGCAACTACTTACAAAATGAGGTAAAAATTATGAATATAATGGAAGCTATAAATACCCGCCACTCTGTACGCAAATACAGCGATAAACCTATCGAAAATGAAAAACTCAACATTCTTAACAGCCTTATAGCGGAATGCAACAAAGATGGCGGTTTGAATATTCAGCTTATAACAAACGAAAACAAGGGCTTTGGCGGCATGATGGCAAAGATGTGCGGCTTCGGCGGCGTTAAAAATTACATAGCCGTTGTCGGAAAAGACGACGCGGCGACGGCTCAGAAGCTCGGCTATTACGGCGAAAAAATTGTACTTCAGGCGCAGACGCTTGGTTTAAACACCTGCTGGGCGGCGGGCGCCTTCAAAAAAGTGAAAAACGTTTTCACTGTCGGCGAGGGCGAAAAAGCCGCTTGCGGCATAGCCGTAGGCTACGGCGCGGAACAAGGCAAGCCGCATAAATGCAAGGATATTAAAGAAGTCGCCGAGGGTGAAAACCTGCCCGACTGGTTTATAAACGGTATAAACGCCGCTCTGCTTGCGCCTACGGGTATGAATATGCAGAATTTCAAGTTCACCCTTGTAGACGCCGAAGGCAAGAAGGGCGTACGCGCGCAGACAACGGGCGGCATGTGCGGCGACTTAAACACGGGCATCGCGATGTACCACTTTGAAGTTGCCGCAGGCAAAGAAAATTTCAACTGGATAAAATAAGCGTACCGCTTAAAATATAGACAGAATATTTGTCTGTATTTTTACTATAGGTTGATTCATGAGGTTTTTTCGCGCCTTAAAACTATGGCGAAAATATCATAAGAATTGGGAAGACTTGTGCAACCGTTGCGGCAAATGCTGTTACTCGCGGGATGCGGGTTTAAAAGGGGAAGTTATAATTTACTATAACAGACCCTGCGAAAACCTTGACGCAAAAACGCATTTATGCAGAGTTTACCAAGACAGATTTAAAAAGTGCAAGCATTGCGGCAAAGTAAATTTATTTACCGCGCTGTATAACCCTACCCTCCCTGAAGACTGCTCATATGTGCAGATTTTCAGGTACGGCAAAGAAACAGAGGCTCAAAATGAAAAGTGAATACGCAAAATTAAAAGAATATATGGATGCAGGCGGCAAGACTGTCGCCGTTACCGGCGCGGGAATATCCTACCTATACGGTATGCGCAGGCTAAAGAAAAGCGTCGGCCTGATGAATGCGAGGCGGGTGTTTTCCGCCGATTACGTAAACAAAAATCCCGAAAAATTTTATGAAATTATCAAAGACGCTTTTCTTGACGCCACCTTTGTAAAGGGGCCGAGCAAAGCGCACAGACAGCTTGCCGAACTTGAAAGGCAGGGCAAACTTTACGGCGTAGTCACGCAGAATATGGACTGTCTGCATACGATAGCGGGCTCAAAAAACGTGGCTGAATTTCAGGGCAGTTTCGGCGACAATATTTGTACAGGCTGTAAAACCCGTTACTATGATTACAATATCTGGAACCATGGCCATATGCCGAGGTGCGAAAAATGCGGCTCGCCTGTAATGCCCTCAAGTTTTGCCGGCGGCGATACGGGCGAGGCGATGGCGAAAGCTATTGATATGATAGCCGAGGCCGACCTTGTTATTGTTATAGGCACGACGGGCTTCCGCAGCGGAGAATATCTGAGCAAAATGAAAAAGAGCACAAAGCTTATACAGATCAACCCCTCCTCCACCGAATTCGACGGGTTAGCCGATTTAAATATCAGGGCGGACGCCGCCGAAGCGCTTGACGCCGTTTTAAACGGTTAAAGGAGCTTATATGAGTTTATTTAAGAGCAATCAGGGCCCTGTTCAAAGATTAGCCGAATATATTGACCAAAGTCATCGCATCGTAGCCACCACGGGCGCCGGCATTTCTGTCGGCGGCGGCGGAGTAACTTACGGGCAGATGCGTTTTTCAAGCCGCGCTGCAAGAGGCGAAGGCTACAGTTCCTTTCTGCCGAATTATCTTGAAACGATGTTTTCGTACAAGCCAAGCTACAGCCACTACGCTTTAAAACGCCTTGAAGACGAGGGCAAAATGCTCGGCATTATCACGACAAACGTAGACTGCATGCACACCATCGCGGGTTCTGAAAACGTCGCCGAGATACAGGGCAGCCTGCAGGTCAACTGCTGCGAAAATTGCGGTACGCACTATAACGGCTATGAAATATGGCAAAAGGACGAACTCCCCCGCTGTAAAAAATGCGGCGGAGAGATTCTGCCGTGGCCGCTTTACAGCCATATAGGCATATGGAACGAGGGCGCCGCGAAAGCTAAAAAGTGGATTTCGCAGGCAGATTTAATCCTCGCCATAGGCACGCGCGGCAACTACGGCGACGTATACTGGAGCTGCCGCAACCAAAACGCCGCCATAATACAGATTAATCCAGGCCATACCTATTTTGACAGCGTAGCCGCGTTGAATATCCGCGAAGAATGCGATGTCGTGTTCAAGAAACTGGATGAACTGAGAGGTAAAAATGGCAACGCCCGATGAATTACAACTTAAACAGCTTGCGGCAAAGATGCGCGAAGCCGAATACAAGGGACTTTCTGAAGAAGAAATTGAAAGCCGCGAAAAGCAGAAACAGGAACGCCGCGAAAAAAATATCCACATATTGAACAGCACGATAGATATTTGCTCGGACAGCTATAACGCGGGGCTGATGCGCGAGGCGCGGGTATTTTTGCCCGCAGATATAGCCGAATTAAAAGCAGGATTGCCAAGCGGCGGCACGGCAAGCTGTAAATATAGCTGCGAAAATATAGATACCCTCGCGCTTGCGCAGCGTAAATATAACGACCTGAAACACGAGGGAATTGAGCCGAAAATTCTTGTCCTGAATATGGCGAGCGCTACAACGCCCGGCGGACAGACCCGTAGCGGCGCGGACGCGCAGGAAGAAGAACTTTGCCGCAGAACTTCGCTATTATTATCTCTGGAAAGCAAACAGGCGAAAAGCTACTACGACTATAACAACTCGCTGAAAACCCGTATGCGGTCTGACGCCGTCATACTATCCCCCTACGCGGAAGTTATAAAAGACAGTTGCGGCGAAATACTTTCCAACCCGTTCCCCGTATCGGTTATAAGCTGCGCCGCGCCTATGATTCGGCTCGGCCTGGAGGGCATGTCGCAAGCGGAATACGAGGAAATATTATATAATCGCATACAAAGCGTTTTAACCGTGGCGGCTTCGCAAAACTACCGCCATCTGATTTTAGGCGCGTTTGGTTGCGGGATATATGGCAACGACGCCGCCACCGTATCTTATTTATTTGACAAGGCTTTTAAAAAATTGCCTTATACTTTTGAAAGCGCAGACTTCGCCGTACTCTGCCGCCCCGACAAAGATTACAACTATAAACAGTTTTGCAGATACTTCCCGCCGAAATAAAAGCAAACGTCAAACCTATTTGAAAGTTTAAATACTCATTCTCCTCTTTAAACGATAAGCAAAAAACGACCGCAGGCACAATATTCCGCGGTCGTTTTTGCTTAATTCAATTATAAATCCCGAAAAGTTATGAAGCGAAAAATTCAGGGCGCCGTTATCTGTGGCAGCGGACAATACGTATGTCGTCGCCAAACCGCAAGCCCCGTTCCTCGGCCATCTTCAGGCAATGATACGTGCCGCCCCTGTTTACAGGGTTCCCCTCGCGGTCAAACAGAGGCGATTCCGCACCGTCCCAGAGGGCGATCACCTTGTCGCATTTGTCGATATTGTACTTCGCACAACTTACGAAAGAATCTTCCTTCGCCGAAAATTCTTTGAATACCGCCGTCTGCGACAGCAACAGCCTCAGCCTCATTTCGTCATCCGCCGTATAGTCAACGCCGTTTTCCAGGGCGTCTTTGCGGACGTACTCTATAAAATCGTCATAGGCGTACGGAAGAGTCGCTTTTACCGTCAGGCCGAGCTCGTTCGCGCATTCTGCTATAAGCTGATCGGCGCCGTAAGCAAAGCCGGTGCGGACTATTACGCGGTGCGTTTTGCTGTATTCCTGTAAAATCTCAGTAACTTTTTCTTTCAGCTTTTTTTCGCTGTCTGAATAATACCTGTGACCTATCCCCGCCACCACAAGGTCGGGCTTTCGGCCTGAACGGTACGCGTATATGCGGATATTGTTGCCGAACTTTTTAAGCATAGGTATTATATTTTCTATCATAAGCTCGTCCTTTTTTCTATCTTCTTCAGATAAAAGTTCGTAAGGGACAAGGCAATTATGAAATTTCTTTTTGTTGCGGTCTTCGGTAGAATAAAAATCTTTGCCTTTTTCGCCGTACTTCCAGCCCTGATTTATTTTTTCTCTTACCCAGCGCAGGTGCTCTTCGCGGCACAAAAAGCCTAAATTGTCCGAACCGCTCGTGCCGTAATCGCCCTTTTTGAAATCTTCCACAACGGGGTAATCCAGGTCTTTGCTGCTGTAAAAACAGTTGATAAGCTCAAGCTTCTGTGCGTAAGACTTTGCCTGCTCTATATTTGAAACCTTAAATTCCAGCGACAATTTGCTGAAATCGTCATTGATGCGGTCGGCAGTATTTTTGCACAGATCGCAGTAACTCGCGTGAATGGCTTTGGCGAAATCGCAGAGATTTATAAAACTGTTGTCAGAAGCGTAAATCTGTGTTTTCTTCTCTTTCTTGCGTTCTACGGCTTTCGCAGTTATAACAAGCCCCGAAGATATATACCCTTCGTATTTTTTGACTTTGTCGTCCTTCTCAACCTCTCCGCCGAGAATTTTGCAGACAAATACGTCTGACTGTATCTCTTCAAAACTTTTATTGATCCGCGTTTTGCCGTCTTCCGACAGCACCGCGCAGCTATCGAAGTTGTAAGTCGCCGATATCGCGTTATCCGATATGTTAAACTCAACGCTCCACGCAATAGGGTCGCGCTTGCTCGCTTTGCCGTACGCCATTCTGTCCCATACCTGCAATTCGTCGCAAAGTATAAGAAGATATGCCAGGGGATGCTCGTCCAAAGAGATAGGATGGCGGGCATTTTCGCTGTACTTGTTAAAATTGTTATGCAGCAAAATGGCCGTAAGTACGTCTACTCGTTCGTTGTTCACCGTAAAATTTGGCGACAACAACAATTTCTTCGCCAAAATTACGGCGCTGAAATAGCCGTGGTCCATAAAATCTTTTTGCCTTATAACTCTCTGCAGCAGTTCGTCGCAGACTTCTTTGCAGTCATACCCCTCCCGAAGGTTCAGGCCGTATGCGAGAAGGCTGTTTAACGAGTCAAATTTATAATCCTCCGACAAACAGCCGTTAAGCCTTTCCTGCGTTTTTTCATCTATGGCGATAAAGCTTTCTATATTGCCGAAAGATACATAGGGGAAAACTGCGGCGGAGCCCTTCCCCCAGAGTTCTTCGTTGTAGCCTTTTATCTGTTCGTGCGCAAGCTGATAGGGATACCCGATATCGTGGAACAGCGAAACCAGACCCCATGAATGTAAAAAGTTCAACGCCCCGACATCGTTATCCGAGTAATCGTAAAAATCGAGAAAAGTCTTTCGGTATACCGAATCGTTCGCATATATTGCCAGCCCGATCGCAAAAACGTAGACCGAATGCGAATAGTGGTCGCGGTGTTTATTCAGAAGTTCGCCCGAATGATACTCATGGTCGGAAAGCAATTCCAACAATTTCTGAGTATTGTCGTACCCCTCGCCGAAAAGCTTAAAAATTTCGCTGAAGCAGAAGTAAACTACAAAGGCGTCTTCCTTGCTGCCGCTTTTTAAAAAAGTTTCCAGCGATTTTTTAAAACATAATTTATCGCTTTCCCAATCCCCGCCTGTACCTTTCACAATATCAAAAAATTTACCGCTTAGCTGCGATATTGTACTCATAAAATTTCTCCCGTGTAACCTGAATTCAATCTGAAAAACACATAATTTCTCAAATTATGAGTTAATTATACCATTAAACTGAAAATATTACAATAC
>JAJPXK010000126.1 GCA_021205485.1 Clostridia bacterium
ATACCCCTCTAACGCAAAAATAAGACGATCTACTTTGAGTAGAATTTTATTAATTTGTAAACTTATTTATTAAATTTGGTTGACAATTATAGATATAAAAGTTATAATACACAGTATGAAAAAGTTAAATAAAAAGCTTGCGGCGGTTGATATCGCCGAATGCGCCATGTTTGCGGCGCTGATGGTCGCGGGGGCGTACATAAAAATACCGTTCCCGGTTGTTCCAATTACCTTCCAGACGGTAATATGCGTACTTGCGGGGCTGATGCTCGGCTGGAAAAAGGGCGGCATAGCCATGGCGGTTTATTGCTTTATGGGCGTTATAGGCATACCCGTCTTCGCATCAGAACCGTACGGCGGAATTTACTACGTATTAAAGCCTTCGTTCGGCTATATATTAGGGTTTATACTCGCCGCGATGGCTGCGGGGCTGGTAAAAGGAAAAGAGGCAAAGTCGCCCCTCTGGCGGTACTTTCTGGCGGCCGCCGTCGCATTTATTGTAAACTACGCCATAGGCATCGTATACTTTATCGCCGTGTACCAGCTTAACGGCTACGAGGGGTTAGGCGCTGCGGTAGTTTCAAACGTTTTGTGTATGCCTAAAGACATTGTACTTTGCGGCCTCGCCGCCGTACTTGCGTGGAAAGTTAACCCTGTAATACACAAGCAGAAGATTAAACTTAAAGAACCAGATAAAGAAAATACCGTTCAAACGGAAAACTGACAAAAATTCGGGTGCAAAACGCGCCCGTTTTTTTGTTGAATAAATGCTAAATTGTTTCTTAAATTTCACACACCCGTTTGTCTCAGATAATTGAAATAATTGCCTTAATATGGTATAATTAAGTTGCGGCATATGTAAGCAGAAGATAAATAGTACAATATGTCTATTGTATATCTTTTTTGTCTGCTTAGGCTCTGTGTCGCAACAAAAAATAACGGGATGTTTTGCAGGCGTCCCTTACGCGACTCTTTATTTTTTTGCTTGATTTTTCGCCTGCAAAAAAATTTTAAGGGTTTTAAAATGAAAAAGAAACTTTTGGTACTCTTTTTGACTATCGTTTCAACCGTTTGCCTTACGTTCGGTTTAGCGGGCTGCGACTTGCTTACCGAAATCGCAAACACAGGCGGTTCTTCAAGCAGCAACAGTTCTTCCGGCAACAGTTCTTCCGGCAGCAAATCGGATGACGAATCGGACATCGAATCGGGCGGCGAAATTGACGAAGCCGCGAGCGAGGGCCTTAATTATAAAAAATCAGGCTCTGGCTACGAAGTAAGCGGCATAGGCGACTGTGCGGACGAGGAAATAGTGATATCCTCAACCTACAACGGGATAAGCGTTGTTTCAATCGGCGACGAAGCATTCAAAGACTGTTCTTCGCTTACAAGCGTAACAATACCCGACAGCGTTACTTCTATAGGCGAATACGCTTTTGCTAATTGTACTTCAATTACAAGCTTAACCATACCGGACAGCGTTACTTCTATAAGCTTTGGCGCGTTTGAGTATTGCACTTCGCTTGAAAGCATAAAGTTATCAGAAAATTTAAGTTCTGTCGGCAACGGTATATTTATATGGTGCAGCGCGTTAAAAGAAATAACCATTCCTGACAGCGTTACTACTATCTGCGACAGCGCATTCTGGTGTTGCCAATCGCTTGAAAGCATAACCATACCGAAAAATGTAACCACTATTGAAGCAGACGCGTTTTATAAATGCAATGCTTTGACGGAAATTAATATACTTGGCAACGTAACGTCTATCGGCTACGGCGCATTCAGATATTGCAGCGAGCTAAGAAGTATTGAGTTACCTGACAGCTTAACTTCTATTGGTACTTATGCGTTCTATAATTGCACCTATCTTGAAAGCGTTAAATTGCCGAGCAACTTAACATATATAAGCGCATACGCTTTTAGCTGGTGCGAGTCGCTTAAAAGCATAACCATACCTGAAAGCGTAACGTCTATAGGCGAATACGCCTTTGACAGTTGCATGGCGCTTACAAGCATAACAATACCGGACAGCGTAACGTCTATAGACAGATGCGCGTTCCAGCAATGTAAAAGGCTTGAAAGCATTACTATCGGCAGCGGGGTAACTTTTATAGGATATCTGGCGTTCGGCGACACCCCTAAGCTTACAACCGTTTATTATAGCGGCACAGCAGATGAATGGAACGAAATATCTATAAACTCAGATAATGGCAGTCTTACTGACGCGACTATTTATTATTACAGCGAAACTCAACCTGCGGAAAGCGGCAACTATTGGCATTACAACGACAGCGGAGAGATTGCAATCTGGTCTGAATAAAACAAACGTAAACTTACTTTTAAAAACGGCGGCGCTGCAAGCGTCGCCGTTTTTATTTTTCCTGTTCCTCTATTCTCTGCATAAACCTTTTAAATCGTCTGTTTTATAAAGCTTTTTATACAGCGCGGCAAAAAAATCGTCGCCCCTTTCCAGCCCTTCGATTTTTGATTTTATTTTAATTTTGTCTGCGTCGCTGTCAAGGGAATCCATATACCGCCTCATTACCGAAAGACTTTTTTTCGGAAAAACGGGGTATACGTATTCCGCGGCCGCCTCGCTTACGCTTAAATTATCATAATCCAAAAGCTCAATAAACCTGTCAATATCGCATTCAATCATTTTTACGGCTAAATTGTGAATTTTTTTGCCTAATAATCTTGTCTTTTTTGGATCAAAACTTTCGTCTTTCAACAAATTTGAAGCGCGGTCGTAGCTGTCGAGTTCTTCAACCATACCTATAAATTGTCTTTCAAGTTCGTCATACGTTTTCATAATTCAACCCGCTATACCCTTGAGCCTTTTAAATATATCCGCAGCGAGTTTGTTGCGAGATTCCCTGCCGCTTATGTGCGCGGAAACGCCCTCCGCCTCGCCTGTGTATACGCCTACGCCGACAAATACGCATTCCGTTTTAAGCGCGGCGGCGTTGACCATGCACTCCACCAGTATTCCGCAGACCTTTTCACCGTTTACGTAAACGTCGTCGGTATCCCTTACCTCCGCCATTTCGCCGCAGGCCGCCTCTATGGCGAGCTTTACCTGCAGGCCGCAGCTTTGCCTGTAACTTTTTATCTCCTCTAATGGAATATCCAGCGGCAGAGCGGCCGTCATATATATCCCCGCCGCCTGCGGAGAGATAAACCTTGAGCCGTCCTTTTTTACCCCCGCCGTCTGACGTTCGCTTACGACGAGGCACTCGCCCTCGCGGCAGTAAATTTCTTTCGCGACCCTGTTTGTTGAGTCTACGCGGTCAAAGCAGTAGACGTTGCCGCCAGCCTCGCCCTTAATCACCGCGGCGGAAAGCAAGTCGCATTTTTCGCTTAAAATATACCCCTTGTTTGTAGAGGCGGCTATGTCGTACCCCTCGGCGACGAGGGTCTTTACAGTTTTGCTTATATACTGCCTGCTTACGCCTAACTGAGCCGAAAGGGCTTCGCCCGAGACAAAGCTTCCCCTGTTGTTTTCAAGAGCTAAAAGCACTCCTTCCTTTACCGTCATAAAGTCACCTTAAAAAATAACGCCTTTCCCGTACAGAAAAAGGCGTCTTATGTTATATCATGCTCGCGAGTATCGCAAGGTTTGCTGCTACGTCTATATTGCGGACCACCACGCCCTCGGGGGCGGAAATAAGCGCGGGGGCGAAGTTTAAAATGCCCTTTATGCCCTCGCCTATAAGCAAGTCGCACACTGACTGCGCCGCCGCGGCGGGTACCGCGACTATGGCCAGCCTCGCGTCATATTTTTTTATGCCCTCGGCCATTTCGCTTATATCGCATATCTTTTTGCCGCCAGACGTCGTTCCCGCCTTTTTAGGGTCGCAGTCGTAGGCTTCCACAATCTCTATGCCGTATTTGCCGAAGCCGCCGTAGGCCAAAAGGGCGTTGCCTAAGCCGCCTGCGCCTACGAGTACGGCGTTTTTAACGTCGTTGCAGCCGAGGTATTCCTCTAACGCCGCAATAAGTTCCTTCCTTACATAACCTACTTTAGGCCTGCCCGCGCTGCTTGTATACGCCAGATCTTTGCGGACAAGCACTTCGCCGAGGTTCAAAGCGCCGGCTATCGCCCCCGACGAGATATATTTGCCGTCTTCGTCGGTAAGGGAACGAAGATAATTCAGATAAACCGGCAATCTCTGAAGGGAAATTTCGGGTATATCTTTATTCATAAGTATTTCTCCATAGCGAGGGCGGCCGCGCCGTACGCTCCCGCTTTAGACCCGAGCGACGCCGTAACTATTTTTACGGGGGCGTAATCTGTACCGCCGAAAATTTCTTTATCTACAAGCCTCTGCAAAGGCTCGGTAAGTTTTTCCTTTTCGCCGCTTACGCCGCCTCCTATCATTACAACCTGCGGGCGGAAAATATTTACGAGGTTGGCTATTCCGCAGCTTAAATGCTTTAAATACCACTCCACCACCTCTTTGGCGTCGAGGTCGGTATCGGCAAATTCAAAGGCGGTTTTGCCCGTAGCCGTCTCGGAAGTGTATTTTGTCCACATAGCCGAGCCGGGATTTTCTTCCATCTGGTAACGGGTGCGCTTTATAAGGGCGGTAGCCGAACAGTAAGTTTCAAAACAGCCCCTTCTGCCGCATGTGCACAGATTGCCGCGCCGTTCTATAACCATATGCCCTATTTCCGCCCCCGCGGATTTATTGCCTTCAAAAAGCTTGCCGCCTATTATTATTCCCCCGCCGAGGCCCGTGCCTAAAGTTATAAGAATGCTGTCGGAATATTCCCTGCCCGCGCCGAATTTGGCCTCGCCTAAAGCGGCGGCGTTCGCGTCGTTGGTAAGCAGAATATCCAGCCCCGTACGCTCTTTAAGCTTTGCGGCGAGAGGGTAATTTTTTAAATTGAGGTTGCCGGCGAACACTATAACGCCGTTTACGCTGTCTATAATGCCGGGGCACCCCGCGCCCGCCTTTACCTGGCTTTTATCCGCGCCTATGCGGGCGAGAAGGCCGTTTACAAGGCTGGCTATATTGTCGCACATGGCGTCTCCGCCGTTTTCGCTGTTTGTGGCGATATTATCCTCTACCAAGGCGTTGCCATACACGTCAAGGACAACGCCCTTTACCGTCATGCCGCCGATATCTATACCTAAACAATATTTTATATTATCTGCCATATTTCTCCGTACACGGTTAATTACAGCCGTAAAAAGTATTATTATACCTATTAATTTTACTATTCTATGACATTAATGTCAAGTGGTTTTGAAAAAACATCACATATTTTGTAATAAATTAAAAGAATATCGTCGGATTTTACAGGCTATCAAAAAAGGACTTCGCTTTGTAAAACGGAGTCCTTTTATTAATTCTGATAATTTTATTTGCTGCCTGTAGAGCCGAAGCCGCCTTCGCCGCGTACGGTGGAAGAAAGCTCGTCCTTTTCCTCAAACACCGCCGTAATATACGGCGTTATTACAAGCTGAGCCACCCTTTCGCCTGCGGCGACGGTCTGCGGAGCCGCGGAATGGTTGTGAAGGGCGACTTTTACTTCGCCGCGGTAGTCGCAGTCCACCACGCCTACTTTATTCGCGGGGGCGAGGCCCTTTTTTGTAGCGAGTCCGCTGCGGGCGTAAATGAGCCCCGCGTAGCCTACGGGGAGTTCCAGGGCGATACCCGTAGGTATTACCGCCGTTTCGCCCGCGGGAATGGTTACGTCCTGCTCAAGGCAGGCGTACAGGTCTGCCCCTGCGGCGTATTCGCTGCCGTACGCGGGCAAAATTGCATTTTTATCAAGTTTTTTTATTCCTACTTTCATAATATACCTCGGGTTTTACTGTTTTTAATGAATTAGAGGGTTCCTCGGCTGCGCTCGGAATGACATAATGCTGCGCTCGAAATGACATAATGCTGCATTCGCAATGACAGACGGCTACGTTTGTAAAGACAATCCGCCGAGCCAATATTCCGTATACAATCAATTCACGGCGGTAGGGTCGTCTTTGTTCCACAGAACAATCTCGTTTTTTTCAAGCGTAGGCCTGACGAGAATCACCCTCTGGTTGGACGAGCCGCGGAATTGGAGGGCGGGGTTTTTCAGTTCTTCCACAAACCTGCCGTCCACAAGTACGTCTATACAATTCAGCATACGCATCACGGTGTCTTTATCGCCCTTCTTACCGGCTAAAAGGTCGGCTTCAAAATCGTAACCCGTGTAGCTCCAGATGGTTTTATCGGGGTAGGCAGCTTTTACCCTTTCAAGGAAGTTTGCAAGCGGAAGCTGGTTTTCAGGTTCAAACGGCTCGCCGCCTAACAGTGAAAGGCCGCTTATATAGGCGGGTTCAAGCTCCTTTATTATTTTATCCTGTACCTCTTTGGTAAAGGGTTCGCCGTAGCCAAAGTCCCATGTTTCGGGATTGAAACAGTTTTTGCAATGGTTGCGGCAGCCGCTTACAAAAAGCGACACCCTTACGCCCGGGCCGTTGGCTATATCATACCATTTTATGTTTGCATAATTCATAAGATACCTGTTTTTAATTACCGCTTAGGGTAATTTGCAAATCATTTTTTTAATTCGGCTTACCAAGTCCGTCATTGCGAGCGTAGTGCAACGTAAGCGTGGCAATCTCGTCCGAACGGGCGGCAGTAGCGTAATTCCGTCTTCGGATATCTTTCTACCGCATTATAATAAAGTGAGTTATTTTTTAAGAATAAACATTATTGTTTTTAAACAACGCTTCTGCCGACCAACCTGCTGGTCGCCAGTTTTGGCGGGATTGCCACGCGGTAGAGACCGCTCGCAATGACATATAAGATGCTGTCGTTTAAAATAAGGAATATTATTACAACACCTTACTTGCCAATTACCCCCCCGCACATACTGCGCGATTACCATAAAATATGCCGTGCGGACGATACGGCGTAAGCCGACGTCCGCACGGCTGTAATGCTTTAAATTAAAGGTGCATAACCCTGTCTTTTATTTCCTGCGTTCTGCCCTGGTTCCAGAACTGTGTGCCTATATATCCGCAGGTGCGGCGGGCAACATTCATTTTGCTCTGATCGCGGTTGTGGCATACGGGGCACTCCCATACGAGTTTGCCGTCGTCTTCCACTATCTGAATTTCGCCGTCAAAGCCGCATACCTGGCAGTAGTCAGACTTGGTGTTGAGTTCTGCGTACATTATATTGTCGTAAATATACTGCATAACAGAAAGCACCGCGGGGATATTGTTGCTCATATTAGGAACTTCTATATAAGAGATAGCGCCGCCGGGCGAAAGCTGCTGGAATTCGCTTTCAAATTTAAGTTTCGTAAATGCGTCTATAGGCTCGGAAACGTGTACATGGTAGCTGTTGGTTATATAGTTCTTGTCGGTTACGCCGGAGATAACGCCGAAGCGCTTCTGCAGGCACTTTGCAAACTTATACGTAGTACTTTCAAGCGGCGTGCCGTAGAGCGAGAAGTCTATATTTTCCTTTGCCTTCCACGCTTTGCACTTGTCGTTCATATACTGCATAACGGAGAGGGCGAACGGCTTTGCCTCGTCGTCGGTGTGAGATTTGCCCGTCATATACTTGGTGCACTCGTAAAGCCCCGCATATCCTAAAGAGATGGTAGAATAGCCGCCGTATAAAAGTTTATCTATTACCTCTCCCTTTTTAAGGCGGGCCAGAGTGCCGTACTGCCACAAGATTGGCGCGGCGTCTGAAGTGGTACCTTTTAACCTTTCGTGCCTGCACATAAGGGCGCGGTAGCAAAGCTCCAGCCTTTCATCGAAGATCTGCCAGAATTTGTCCATATCGCCGCCCGAAGAGAGCGCTACGTCCACAAGGTTTATGGTAACAACCCCCTGGTTGAACCTGCCGTAGTATTTAGGCTTGCCGTTTTCGTCAACGTACGGCGTCAGAAAGCTGCGGCAGCCCATGCAGGTATAGCAGTGCCCTTCGCCGTTTTTGTCTATCTTGTATTCGAGCATCTTCTTTTCGGAAATATAGTCGGGCACCATGCGCTTTGCCGTGCACTTTGCCGCAAGTTCTGTAAGATACCAGTACTTGCTGCCTTCGCGTATATTATCTTCTTCAAGAACGTATATAAGTTTAGGAAAAGCTGGCGTTATCCATACGCCTGCTTCGTTTTTAACGCCGCGTATACGCTGTTTAAGCGTCTCTTCTATGATAAGCGCAAGGTCGGCGCGCTCCTGCTCGTTTCTGGCTTCGCCAAGGTACATAAATACAGTAACGAAAGGCGCCTGCCCGTTGGTCGTCAGAAGGGTAACAACCTGGTATTGTATGGTCTGTATGCCCTTTTTTATCTCTTCCAGAAGGCGCTTTTCGGCTATTTCGTTTATCTTCTCTTCGTCGTCAACGCCTACGGAATGCATTTCTTCGGCAACGTCGCGCCTTAATTTACGGCGGCTTACGTCAACAAAGGGTGCAAGGTGCGTCAAAGATATGCTCTGCCCGCCGTACTGGCTGGAAGCAACCTGCGCTATAATCTGCGTGGCTATGTTGCACGCCGTGGAAAACGAGTGCGGTTTTTCTATATAAGTTTCAGAAATAACCGTGCCGTTCTGCAGCATATCTTCAAGGTTTACCAGATCGCAGTTGTGCATATGCTGTGCAAAGTAGTCGGCGTCGTGGAAGTGTATAATGCCCTCGTCGTGCGCATCTACAATCTCTTTAGGCAGCAATATGCGGCGGGTTAAATCTTTGCTCACTTCGCCCGCCATATAGTCGCGCTGTACCGAGTTTACCGTAGGATTCTTGTTGGAATTTTCCTGCATAACTTCTTCGTTATTGCACTCTATCAAAGTAAGAATCTGCGCGTCGGTGGTGTTGGACTTACGCACAAGGGTACGGGTATAACGGTAGGTGATGTACTTGCGCGCCACGGCAAACGCCTTCTGGTCCATTATCTGGTTTTCCACAAAGTCCTGTATCTCTTCTACGTTTACTTCGCGGTTTAAATCGTTGGCGTGAGCGGATACTCTTTTTGATATAAGCTGTATCTGCTCTTCTGAAAGACGGTTGTCTTCGCTCACTTCGTTATTGGCTTTCCTGATAGCGTTTACTATCTTTTCTATATCAAAAGAAACCTCTACGCCATTTCTCTTTATAATTTTCATAATAATCTCCTCTTATTCATTTTTTTATTTTTTATAGATAATTCCGTGAAAATCCGTAGTCGTACTATCCTGCATTACAGCCTTACCCCTCAAATCGGGTGAACACTTACATTATATAATATATATTGTGGTTTGTCAATTATAGAAACACAATATCTTGTATAAGAAAAACTGATAAATGTTCTTAAAATAATTTCGGCTAGAAAGTTTACAGCCTCAAGCGGATAAACGGGACAAAAAGCCTTTGTATGCGTAACGGTTTAAAGTATAAAATATATGTTGTGTAAAGT
>JAJPXK010000136.1 GCA_021205485.1 Clostridia bacterium
TTCTTTAGGTAAAAATTTATATTTAAAAAGGCTTTCCGCGGGAGAAAAGCCTTTTTAAGTTGTTAATAGTTCCCTTTTTTATTAAAATTTTACATAAATTTAAGTTGACTTTATTATCTTGCGATAGTATAATATACTTATAACCTATGGAAATAATAGGCATTAAATTCAGAGGATTGAGATGAAAAAATTTTTATACACCGTAAAAGACATGCGATGTTGACCTTTAACCAGACGCGCCGAAAGGCAAAAATTAAAAAAAATTAAGGAGACGACAGACATGTCAGACATAAAACAAAGCTCGGCGGAGCTTATAGGCAATACGCCTATACTTAACGCAAGCCGTTACGCGGCAAAAGCGGGCGTGACAGACGCAGAAATACTTGTAAAACTTGAATACCTCAACCCCGCGGGGTCGGTGAAGGACAGAATAGCCCTCGCCATGATTGAAGACGCCGAAGCGAAGGGCCTGTTGAAACCCGGGGCGACCATTATAGAGCCTACTTCGGGCAATACGGGCATAGGGCTGGCCGCGGTGGCCGCCGCGAAGGGTTACAAAGCCATACTCACCCTGCACGACACTATGAGCGTGGGACGCAGAAACCTTTTAAGGGCCTACGGCGCCGAACTCGTTTTAACCGAGGGCGCGAAGGGCATGAAAGGGGCGATAGCCAAGGCAGACGAACTCGCCGAAGAGATTGACGGGGCGGTAATTTTAGGTCAGTTTGTAAACCCCGCGAACCCCGCCGTACACAAGGCGACTACGGGCCCGGAAATTTGGCGGCAGACGGACGGCAAAATAGATATTTTTGTCGCGGGCGTAGGCACGGGCGGCACGATTACGGGCGTAGGCGAATATTTAAAGGGCAAGAACCCCGATATTAAAATTGTAGCCGTAGAACCTGCTACAAGCCCCGTGCTTTCCAAGGGAACGGCGGGCTCGCATAAAATCCAGGGCATAGGCGCGGGATTTGTTCCCGAAGTGTTAAACACCGCGGTATATGACGAAGTTATCGCCATAGAAAACGACGACGCCTTTACCGAGGGCAGGGCTTTCGCCCGAGCGGAGGGCATCCTTGTAGGCATTTCTTCGGGGGCGGCGTTAAAGGCGGCCGTACAGCTCGCTTTACGTCCCGAAAACGCAGGCAAAACCATAGTGGCCCTCTTGCCCGACAGCGGCGACAGGTACCTTTCTACCCCTCTTTTTTCTGAATAGTTGAGGCATATTGCGGCCGCTTTTTAGTAATGCGGTAATATTATCCCCTCATCCTTCGACTACGCTCAGGACGACATACTACTCTGTCATTCTGAGCGGAACGCAGTGGAGTCGAAGAATCTCCTTCTGACAGCATTCATTCTATCAAGGGGATCCTTCGGCTCGCTATCGCTCGCTCAGGATGACAGGAAAACGGCTCCCCTTGTGAGGGGAGCCTTTATTTTATTTACAGTTACAGCCGCAGGCGGCGGCGTTTTTTACAAACACGTTGCATTCAAGCTCGTCGCAGACCTCATCGGTAAGTTCGTACCCGCAGGATGCGAAAAAGTCCGCCGAATCGCCGTCGGGCAGGGTGTAAATCTGTTTTACGCCCGCCTCTTTAAGCCTCATTTCCGCCGTGTACAACAGGAATTTTCCTAAACCTCTGCCCCGCCTGCCGTCTTCGATGTAAATTTCGCGGACGTCGCCGAAACCCTCTTTAAAGTTCCATTCGTTGCCATCGCCGTCAATCTGATAGATGCAAAAACCGCAGATATTTCCGTCTTCCTCAATCAGATCGACCTTTAAAAGGCCCGCGAGCATATCGGGGATAACATACTCATCGGCGAGGTGTCCGCCGTTTTCTTCACAGCCGAGCTCAAGGTAGTATACCGAGAACATTTCCCTGAATTTTTCTGCGTATATATCCTTTAAAGGAAATACTTTTACCATAAAAACTCCTTTTATTTTACAGACTTATTAAAAAGTCGTTGAGCTTTTTACGCTGTTCCGCCGTCAGGTACGAAAGTTTGTCGTTAGGTTCGTTTTCGGCAAAAAATTCGGCGAGGGTGACGCCGAGGCCCCAGCATATGTGGCTTAAATACTCCACGGTAGGGCATTTTTCTCCCCGTTCAAGCTGGTAAATGTATGTAGGGGAAACGCCCGAAAGATTGGCGAGCGCGTTTTTTGTAAGCCCCTTGCGGCTGCGCAGAAGGGATATTTTTTCACCGATTTCTTTACTGGTCATAATTAAAACCTCGTTTTAAACTATCGTTAATATTTTATATTTTGCCGACGCGTTATATTTAATATATTGTTGCTGTTTTTTTAAATCATAGTACTAAAAGAGCTTGAACAACATTTTATTTATTTAACTATAGTTTTTTATTTATTTTGCCTTGGCGGGGCAAAATAAAAAAGCGGAAAATATTTCCCGCTTTTTATGCCTTTGATTATTCGGCGGCCTTTTCCTGAGCGTAAACAGAAACCTGTTTGCCGTCTTTGCCGACCCTTTCGAATTTAACGTTGCCGTCGATAAGGGCGAAAAGCGTATCGTCTTTGCCGATGCCTACGTTGTTGCCGGGTTTGAATTTGGTGCCGCGCTGCCTTACAAGAATGTTGCCTGCAAGCACGAACTGCCCGTCGGAACGTTTAACGCCAAGCCTTTTAGACTCGCTGTCCCTGCCGTTGTGCGATGAACCTGTACCTTTTTTATGGGCGAATAAAGTTAAAAGTAACATAATTTTCTGTGCCTCCTTAAATTATTCTGCCTTAGCGGACTTGTTTGAACCGATAGAAGTTACCTTGATTTCGGTATAGGGCTGCCTATGGCCCTGCTTCTTGCGTTCGTTCTTCTTGGACTTGTACTTAAAGACGATAATCTTTTTAGCCTTGCCCTGCGCCACAACGGTTGCCGCCACTTTGGCGTTTTCAACCTCTTTGCCTACTAAAATTCCCTTTTCGTCAGCGATGAGAATTACGGGGAATTCCACTGTTTCTCCGACTTCGGCGTTAAGCTTTTCCACTTTAAGGGTGTCGCCTTCGCTTACCCTGTACTGCTTGCTGCCGTTTTCGAAAATAGCGTACATTAAAAAATACCTCCTCTAACCAGTCTCGCCGGACTATACGCCATAAGGCGCAGGTGACTTAATAAGTTCTTTGGTACCCGTCCCGAGCGGCTCATTGTTTAATCTATCATATAACAATTAAAAAGTCAAGCAAAAATCAAACAGTATATTTTATTTTATCGTTTATTTTTGCGGCGGAATGCTTCGCATGCCGAACATGTGACGGGGATAAGCAAAAACACAATCCACGCAGTACCCCACATACCGAGGAAAAATCCGCATAAAAGGTATGTACCTGCCGAGCCGAATACTGCTAAACTTTCTAAAAAAGACAATACTTTGTTGAGCCTATGCCCTTTAGGGGCGAAAATTATCTCCACTCCGCAGGTTACTGCGGGCATGAACACAAAAATTATCCACATAGGGTGCCAAAGATCCCCGAATATGCCTAAAATAAGGTATATCACAGCCGCTAAAAGCCATAAAAGCGACTGCGCTGCAGGCTGCCATACGCTATGCGGTTTTTCTGCCGCCTCTTTGCTTTCGGGCCGGTCTTCGGGTTCGCCCGCAACGGGCGGAAGGACCTCTTTAGTCACGTCGCCGCGCAAAAGCTCGTCCATAGTCACGCCGAACATATCGCACAGGGCGATAATCTTATCCGTTTCGGGATAGGCGTCGCCCGTTTCCCATTTGGATACCGCCTGGCGGGATACGCTTAAACGTTCGGCGAGTTCTTCCTGCGAAATGCCCTCGCGCTTGCGTAAAAAGTATATATTGTCTGCAAAAGCCATACAAAAAACTCCTTTCGTTTTTCTTATATGATACACTAAAAGGGAACGCTTTGCCACCGCTTTAAGGTTGCTTTTTACGCAACTTCCGGTTGCGTTCGCAAAATTTCCGCAAAAATTAAAGCCTGCAACTTAAAGTTGCAGGCGGTAAAATCATCTTACGCAGTCGGCGTACAGCGGGAAGGCTTCGCAGAGCTTTGCGACTTCTTCGGTAACGTATTCGAAGCACGCCTCCTTTTCGTCTATAACTTTCGCGATAAGGCTCGCTATCTTGCGCGCCTCGGGCTCCTTCATTCCGCGCGACGTCATGGCGGGGGTGCCTAAGCGTATGCCCGAAGTGACGAAGGGCTTCTGCGTGTCGAACGGTATGGCGTTTTTGTTTACCGTAATGTGGACTTCGTCAAGCATCTTTTCAAGCTCTTTGCCCGTCATTGCCTTTTCGGTGAGGTTTAAAAGTATAAGGTGGTTGTCGGTGCCGCCCGATACCATCTTTACGCCGAGCCTGGAAAATTCGTCCGCCATCGCCGCGGCGTTGAGAACTATCTGCTTTTGATATTCTTTGAATTCGGGGCTCATCGCCTCTTTAAAAGCTACAGCCTTGGCCGCGATTATGTGCATAAGCGGGCCGCCCTGTGTGCCGGGGAATACGGCCTTGTCTATCTGTTTCGAATACTGTTCCTTGCACATTATCACGCCGCCGCGGGGTCCGCGGAGGGTTTTATGCGTGGTGGTTGTAACAAAGTCGGCGTAAGGCACGGGCGAGGGGTGAAGCCCCGCGGCCACAAGCCCCGCGATGTGAGCGATGTCAACCATCATAAGGGCCCCGACTTTATCGCATATTTCGCGTATGCGTTTGAAGTCTATCACCCTCGGATACGCGCTGGCGCCCGAAACTATGAGCTTAGGCTTGCATTCCAGAGCTATACGCTCCATTTCGTCGTAGTCTATAAGCTCGGTCTCTTTGCTGACGCCGTAGGGAACTATATTGAAGTATTTGCCCGATATATTTACGGGCGAGCCGTGCGAAAGGTGGCCGCCGTGAGCGAGGTTCATGCCCATGACGGTGTCGCCAGGCTGGAGCATTGCGAAGAATACGGCGAGGTTGGCGCTGGCGCCCGAATGAGGCTGCACGTTGGCGTGCTCGCAGCCGAAAATCTCTTTAAGCCTGTCGCGGGCGAGGTCTTCGGCGATATCCACAAACTGGCAGCCGCCGTAATAACGGTGCCCGGGGTAGCCTTCGGCGTATTTATTTGTAAGATGGCTGCCCGCCGCGGCCATTACCGCGGGCGAGACAAAGTTTTCGCTTGCGATAAGCTCTATATTGCCCTGCTGGCGGCCGAGTTCAAGTTTTAACGCCTCGGCGATTTCGGGGTCTGTCTGTTCGATAAGGGTGATATCTATCATAATATACTCTCCATAAATTTATTTACCCTTTTATATTAACACATATTTTGCCATAAAGCAATAAATTTATTTAACAAAAGAGTGAAGCATTTTGCTTAAAATCAGGCCTCAGATGCAGACCATATAGAACAGCGACGAGCATAAAAGGGCCATCGCGAAGGATACGGTTACAAGCCTTGTCATTACGGCGGCGAACTTTCCGCCCTGCCTTGCAAGCCGTTTGTTGACAAGCCCTGCGGTGAGGGCGACGCCTAAAATCATCGGCATTATATACCTGAAGTCCATAGTGCAGGCGTACGGCATTTTTACGTAAAAGTAAATTTCGGAAAGGGCCTGCGACTGCACAAGAAGGAAGGTGAAAAAGATATTTCTCTTGTCCTCGGCCGCCTCCTCGCTTTTATCCTTTAAATCGTACCTGAAAAACAGGTAAAGGGCGTAAACCAGAGCCACGGCGAGAACGGCGACGGCGACGTATGCGAATATTACCGCGAGCCCAGCGAAGCCTTCGCCCTGCCAGTAAGAAAACTCCCCGAATATGGCCGAATGAAGCGAATAGTTGAACAAATTGTAGTTGCCTTCGAACGGGTCGCAGTACAGGTAAAAGAGGTCGGTAACCGAGAAGAAAAACCTCTGGAACACCGAATAATCGCCCGTATACAGCTTGGAATTGAGGTTAGAGAACACAAACCCGAACTCCTGCCCGAATTTTACGTAGGCGTACACCTGAAACCACAGTCCTATCGCCGCCGCGGGAACGATAAACGCGGCATACTCCCCTACCATTTTCAAAAACGATATAGAGCCTTCGCGCTTTCTTACAGTGCGGACAAACTCATATATGAATACGCCCGCGAGGGGTATGCAGATTGTGGCGGAAGACAGTTTTGCCATCATGCCGAGGCCGACAGCAAAGCCGCCCGCTATGATATAGCCGAAGCCCTTGCCGCCCTTCCACCAGCAGATTATATAATATAGGGCGAGTATGGCGAAAAGGTACGAAAGCCCGTCGTTGTTTAGCATGCCCGCGAACTGTATCTGGCGGGGGAAGAAAATTACTATCGCCGCAACGCCCGCGTACGCCATGCCCTTGAAATTCATTTTTTTAAGGATTTTAAGCTGTACGGCCATAGTTATAACCGAGTACATTACGCTTAAAATCTGACAGGTCTGGTATAAATAGTACCTCTCCGCCGTCATATAGCCGTACGAAGGGCAGCCCTGCTGGAATCTGGCTATAAATTCTTCGCTCGCGTTAAACAGCGAGACTATTTTCATAAACCCCGCCTGTATGAGGGCGTTTAAAGGAGGGTGGTAAAACTGGTAATCGTTGGTAGAGGGAAGGCTGCCCGTAGAAAATATCGTCCACGCGTAGGCCTCGTGCCCGTTCGCGTTGGACGAAAACGTGTCCTGCTGCCTTGTACTCGCGGGGGTATACAGCATATAGCCTATCCTCAAGGCCGTACCTGCTATAAACATTAAAATGACGGCGGTTTTTGCATTAAGTTTTTTATTGACCGCAAGATATACCGCGACGAACGCGTCAATCCCTATCGCTATTACGGCTACTCCCTGCGCCACCGAACCGTCGTGCCAGGTTGTATAATACGGTTTTACCAAAAAGAACAGCAGTACGGTAACCGCAAACACGCCTATATACACCAAGGCTTCAACCATCGCGGGGGTAAATGGCGAACGTCTGCGTTTCTTTTGCACAGTCTTCATCTCTTCGTCGGGGGCTTCCGCTTCAGAAAAATCCCCTTCAAAGGAATTATTGCTTTCCGTCGCCATTCTTATCCCCTTCCTTTTCTTCCTTTACCTCGTGGTAAGACTTTTCGGTGTTTACGTTCCATATATCCGACTTGTCGGGGTTGCCGCTTATAATATCGTCGCAGGCGACCATAGACGTAACCATAGAGTGGTCCATATTGTTGTAGCGGTGCTGGCCGTTGCGGCCTACGCAGTACAGATTTTCTATGGAATTGAGGTAGTCCTTAACCTTGTCAAACTCTGAGTAGGTGCCGAAATACGCGGGGTACGCCTTTTTGACGTGTATTATAGTGGAGTCTTTGACGTTGTCCTTCGAAGCTATCACGCCTATTTTTATCAGCTCGTCTATGGCGTTTTTTGTAAACTCCTCGTCGGGGCAGGTCCACATTTTATCCCCCTCGGCGCAGAAGTATTCAAGGCCTATCCAGACATTGTGTTCGGGGTCTTCCACCATATAGGGCGACCAGTTGTTGAATATCTGTATACGGCCTAACCTTACCTCCCTCTCCTGCACGTAAATCCAGCAGTCTGGCACGATATTGCCGAGGGTCTTCATCTTTGTCTTGTTTTCTACGCTCAGGCCGTCTAACAGAAGGCCTACGGTGATAAAGTCGCGGTAAGGCAGATTTACAGCCACGCGGTAGGGCTCGGGCGGCATAACTTCTTCGCCTATGGCCTCCGCCAGGTCCTTTATAGGCATAGAGGAGATAAAATAATCCGCCTCGAACACCTTTAAATTGCCCTCTTTATCCATCGCGGCTACAGATTTTACCCTGTTTCCCTCAAGATTTATCTTTGTAACGTTGGTTTCAAGATAAATTTCGCCGCCAAGCTCTTTAATTTTTTCCGCCATAACCTCGTAAAGCTGGCCGGGGCCCTTTTTAGGGTATAAAAATTGTTCTATAAGGCTTGTTTCCACCTCTTTATTCTTCTTGAAGGGCTTGGTTATGGCGTTTTTAATGGCTTTGGAAATAGACAAGCCCTTTACCCTCTGCGCGCCCCAGTCGGCGGCGATGTTGCTCGGGTGCACGCCCCATAATTTTTCGGTGTAGTCCTCGAAAAACATAGAATACAGGGGCTTGCCGAAGCGGTTTATGTAAAAATTTTCAAGGTTTGTCTCTTCCCGTTTGTGCAGACAACTGCCTATGTAGCCGAAGCCCGCCTTCACCGTACGGCAAAAGCCCATATTGATAAATGTACGCGGCTTTAAAGAAATAGGGTAGTCGAAAAATTTATGCAAATACACTATGCGGGATACCCTGTCGCGGACGAGCATGGTATTGTCTTCAATCTCGGGGTCGGGGCCGCCCTCTTTTAAAGGCTTTTCCCTGCCTAATATGGCGTCGTCTTTGGCTGGCTTGCCCTGTACGGGCATAAGCTCGGTCCAGAGGGATGTCACCCTTTCGTCCTTGGAAAAGAATCTGTGGCCGCCTATATCCATACGGTTGCCTTTATACGTGGCCGTGCGGGATATGCCGCCGACAAAATTTTCCGTCTCTAAAATTACGGGATGAATATCCGACTTTGTTAAAAGCTCGTAAGCGGCGGTAAGCCCCGCGGGCCCCGCGCCTATTATCACCGCAACTTTTTTACCCTCTTTATCCATAAGTATTGCTCCTGATACGTGTTATATAAGGATTATACCACAATATAAAGCAATAAACAAGTACAATTTTAAAAAAGTACACTATTATAGCCTTCCCCTTTGAGGGTAGCGTTAGCATAAACAGCAGAAGGGGGATCGCTTGCGGTGAATGAGGTGTTACTCTATAATCAACGTTATTATTTTTAAACAACTTTTCGGCCGACCTGCCTGCCGATCGCGAGTACTCGCGGGATTGCCACGCGGTAGAAACCGCTCGCAATGACGGAGGCTTTTGGCGTTACAAGAACCCCTCAGTCACTAACGTGACAGCTCCCCTGATAGGTGAGCCTCTTCTGTCATTCTGAGCGTAGCCCGTCAGGGCGAAGTCTTTTGGCATTATAAGACCCCCTCAGTCACTAACGCGACAGCTCCCTTAATAAGGGAGCCTCTTCTGTCATTCTGAGCGCAGCCCGTCAGGGCGAAGCCGAAGAATCTCCTTCCTACCGCTTTCATTCCATCGAGGGGCTCCTTCGGCTTCGGGCTATCGCCCTCCGCTCAGGATGACAGGGTAGCATAAGGTTCCCCTTGAGGGTAAGGGCGGGCGGCATTGCCTGCTTTTCTGACGTAAAAATAATGCATTTTAAGGATATAGTATTGACATTTTTTGCTGAAAGCCTGTTATATAATAGCTATTAAGGTAAGTGTACCAAATATTTACAGAA
>JAJPXK010000075.1:0-8930 GCA_021205485.1 Clostridia bacterium
CTTATAAATATTTCCCTCATCAGTCAACTCCGTTGACAGCTTCCCCTGAAGGAAGCCATGGAAAGATGAAAATTTAATTCTACTTTTTATATACTTCGTAGCCGTCTTTGGAATCTTTTACGGCATAGCCCTTGCCGTCAAGCTCGGCCCTGAGAGAATCCGCCAGAGGCCAATCCCTGTTCTTTTTTGCCTGCCAGCGTTTTTCGGCGAGCTCTTTAATTTCGGCGGGAATATCCTCCTTATTCTTCTCCTCTACCTCTTTCAGGTACTCGTCGGCGTCCTTTTTGAATATGCCTAACAGAGAATAGGTCTTGCGGATCTGGTAAACTTCCTCCGCAGCCGAACTGTCGCCCGCGAAAACTTTTGCCGAAACCTTTTTAAACAGCCCGAAAAGCTGCGAAAGGGCCAGGGCCGTATTGAAATCGTCGTCCATGCAGCGATCGAACGCCTCGTCTATTTCGGGGTTGCCTTCGCCGCCTTTGCCGAACTTATCTTCTACAGTCTTGATTACCCTGTAAAAATCGGTAAGGTGCCTTTCGGCCTCGGGGAAAAGGCTGTCGGTAATATTTATGTCGTTGCGGTAGTTGGTCTCTAAAAGGGCGAGCTTTATCGCCTCGTTAGTGTACTTTTTGAGCAAATCCTCCAAAAGAAGGGTGTTGCCTAACGACTTGGACATTTTTTGTCCGTTTACCTTTATAAGGCCGTTATGCGTCCAGTACTTTACAAACCGCTTGCCAGTCAAAGATTCGGTCTGAGCGATTTCGTTTTCGTGGTGAGGGAAAATCAAATCCCTGCCGCCGCCGTGTATATCTATCTGCTCGCCGAACGCAGCCCTGTTCATCGCCGAACACTCTATATGCCAGCCGGGGCGGCCCTCGCCCCAGGGTGATTGCCAGGAAATTTCTCCCTCTTTGGCGGCTTTCCACAAAGCGAAGTCGGCGGGGTTGCGTTTTTCGTCGGCGTTTTCTACCCTCACGCCGTCAAGCATATCCTCGGGCGAACGGTTAGAGAGGCACCCGTACGCGGGGAAGGACGACACGTCAAAGTACACGTTTCCGCTATCCGCGGCGTAGGCGTGTCCGCTTAAAATAAGTTTTTGTATAAAGTCCTGGATATTGCCTATGTTTTCGGTGGCTTTCAGCCAGACGTCGGGGTCGGAAACGTCAAGCTCCCGCATTACTTTATCCGTCTTTTCTATCATCATCTCGGCGTATTTGTCGGCGGGTATGCCCGTCTCTTTGCTTTTGGCGATAATTTTATCGTCTACGTCGGTATAGTTGCGGGCGTACTTTACTTCGTACCCCTTCTTTTGCAGATATTTACGCATTATGTCGTAGATAAGGGCCTGAAAGCCGTGGCCTATGTGAGCCTCGCCCGAAACTGTGATGCCGCAGGCGTACATCTTTACTTTGCCTTCTTCCAGAGGCACAAATTCCTCTTTTTGCCTTGTAAGCGTGTTGTATATACGCATAAATTACTCCTTATTCTCCTTTAAATTTATATCCTCGGGTTCTTCCTTCCCCTTATATTCGGGAACAGGTTTTCCGCATTCTTCCGAAAGCTGTGCAAGCGACTTTTCAAGATAGGCGACCTTATCGAGAAGGTAGGCGATATCCTCCTGGTAGGGGTCCTCCTTTTCCTGTATAAGGTCTACGCCCTCTTTGCTGCCGTCTATGCGGACTATCCTCGCGGGAACGCCTACCACCGTTGCGTGAGGGGGTACGTCTTTAAGCACCACGGCGCCGCCGCCTACTTTGGCGTAGTCGCCTACCGTGATATTGCCGAGGACCATTGCCCCCGCCGAAATTACGCAGTATTTGCCTACCGTAGGGTGGCGCTTGCCCGTCTCTTTGCCAGTGCCGCCTAACGTGCAACCCTGATACAGAACGCTGCCCTCGCCTACTTCGGCTGTTTCGCCTATCACGACGCCCGAGCCGTGGTCTATAAACACGCCGGGCGCGATTTTAGCCGCGGGGTGAATTTCTATCCCCGTGAAAAAACGGCAGGTCTGGCTTATAATGCGGGCTATAAGCTTCAATTTAATTTTGTAGAAGAACGCTGCGGCCCTGTGCCAGGAGAGGGCGTGCACGCCCGAATATGTCAGCCATATTTCAAATTTGCTCCTCGCGGCGGGGTCGTTGCGTTTGGCGGCGTTTATGTCCGCCCTTAAACTTTTAAAAAACATAAGCTATTCCCTATGATTAATTTTTAAATTATCTATCTTTTTATCCAATAATCCCCCGAGCTTTTTCGCGCCCCTGCCCGCCGTAACAGAGTATACGCAGCTTACGGCGACGCCTATGATAAACAGAACGACGGCGTTTAAAGGCAGCAGCAAAACCTGCGCCAGCAGGTTTCCGCCCGACAACCTGACGATATACGCCCTGTAAGGCGAAAGCAAAGGATTATCTGAGTGCATAATATATACCGCGAACGTATGCGAAGATAAAAACGCGAACGCCTTGCCGACCCTTTCATTTACCTTAATATGAGCGAACGCGCACAAAAGGCAGACCGATGCGAAATAAGTAAACGGGTTGTTGTAGCAGTATATATACCATTTTGTCGCATCGCCGTCCTTCAAAACGGCGACAGTAAAACATAAAACGGCAAAATTTATAAGGCAGAACGCAAAATACATCGCAAGCGGAAGCCCCGCGCTTTTAAGCTTTTTTGGCGTATGCATGCAGAGTATCCTGCCTGTAAAATAGCATACGCAGGCCCATACTACGGAATATCCCGCGTTAGTGCCGACGTAAGAGGCCTTGGACAGGGCGCCGTCCTGCTGCACGCCGTTTACAAAAAAGTAATCGGCGACAAAACCTACGACGCTGAAAATGACAACCATAACGGCTAACGCGTAAGCCGCCCCTTTAGGCGACAAATGTTCCGCGAGGCTGTTCAACATCGGCGAAAGCAGGCAAAGCAACAGGTACGCGGGAATAAACCAATGCGAAAAGGGAAAAGCCAGAGCTTGCAAGGCGGCCTGGCCGACCCCCTCGTACTGCGTACTGCCCGTAATATAGGCTAAAAGCACTGACGCTATGCCTATCGCATAACATTCGGCTAAAAGCGTAAATATTTTCCCCGCCCGCAGTTTTATTTTAAGCCAGCCAGACAACAGAAAAAACACGTTTACGCCGACTATAAAAAAGCAATCGAGAAACGCCGACGTTATATTTACGGAGAGAGCCTGGCTGTATACGCTTTCGGTAATTTCGCCCCATATTTCGCTGTTTGTAAGGTGATGCAAAACTATAAAAAGCATTGCAAGCGTACGCAAAACGTCAAGCCCGTAATTTCTTTTATTCTGCAAATCTGAGGAAACCTCTTCCGGATTTTCCTGCAGAGCCGCCATACTGTCAGTTTCAGAATTTTCCATATCTCTTAAAATAAAAAAACACGCCGATGCATATATTATATGCAAAGGCGACGTTGCCGCTGTTCCACTTTACTTCGCCGCGAGACGCGCGGCCTTGTTTTGCTCTCTGTTACGGGAGAATCCCGCGGGCTATTAATCCCGACCTTGCACACACAAATTTATGCTCACAAATTTATGCTCACAAATTTTTATCCGCATTGCTGTTCAAAAAGATCCGCTTCCCCTGATCGAGGTGAAGCCGATAATGGCAAGCAAACGCTTATTGTTCTGCGATGGTGCAGACGGCGCAACCTTTTTTATTGCCTTAAAAGACTTTCAGCTTACAGTCTTATTCTCTGTATAAGGCGGTAAAAAATTCTTCCGTCTTGCGGTTTTATTGAATTTTAGTAAATTATAATACAGAAAAACAATATTTGCAAGTGTTTTTTCCGTACATTTTAAAATTGAGGCTGCCGATGTATGCAATATCTAAAAATCATAATTATTTTTAAACAACTTGCGCGCCGTCATACCTGCTGTTCGCCCGTTCGGGCGGGATTGCCACGCGGTAGAGTCCGCTCGCAATGACAGATAGGACGCTGGCGTTTATAATAATAAAGGTGAAATTATCCCCTTACCTAATTATCCTCTTTATAGCTCTTTTGCTTGGCCTTTTTTTCGGCCTTTTCGGCCTTTTTCTGCTTTTTTATAAAAATTTTAAGTTCGGCGAAGGTCTCTTTTTCGCCATCTTCGGCAAGCTTTTCAAGAAAGTACCGCAAATCTCTCGCCGTTTCTTCGTTCATATTCCTGACGTCGGTGCGGTGCAGAAAATACTCCAACGCAGACCTGTCGGTATACTTCTCTTTAAGGTAAATTTTGCTCGCGGCGACCCTGTCGCAGACCATCTCGCCAAAGTAGACGGCGGGCATCTTTACGCAGATATTTCTGTCGTCGCACACCTCACGCCAGTATTCGAAGTGGTGCTTGTTCCTCCCCTTATGGTGCAGCCACGCAGCCGAATAGCCGAAGAGCTTTCTTTCGGCCACCTGAGGGCTTTTATCGCCCTGGTAATACCTCGCCCCGGGGATAAATTCCGACGGGCTGTACTTGGACAAATCGTGCAGAAGCCCCCTTTTATACAGCCCCGCCTGAAAGCAGAGCCTGCGGACTTCGCGGCGATGATGATTTACCGTTTTTAAGTGTTTAAGTATCTGCATATCACACCTCTGTATCCATCCCGTCATAGGCGGCTATCACGCCGTATTTCCTTTCCACCTTTGTCATATGGCTTTTTACGGGGTTGCAGTTATGCGAAAAATGAGTTATAACGAATTTGCATTCGTCTACGCATACTCCCGCGTCAATCAATCTTTTTTTGACTTCCATTCCGTCCTGAACGTTCATATGCCGCCTGCGGGGCGTATCAAAGCCGCCGTCGGCGTAGGTGCAGTCGAGGCTTACGAGGTTGACCCTCGCCCCGCGTTCTTTCAAAAAACCGAAGTCGCAGTCCGGAAGGCCCGTATCATACATATGAAGGTAACCTTTTTCGCCGTCGGAAACGTAGTAAAGCAAAGCGTCCTCTTTGGTGCCGTGGTTTGCGGGAAGGGTCATAACCGTGTACCCGCCGACGGTAAATTTTTGGTAGGGTTTTACTTCGTTAAAGCATATGTTAGGGGCGACGGAAGGTTTCATCTCCCTTAAAGTGCATTCCTCAAATACCGCCTTTACCTCTGCGTTGCCGTAAATTTGCAGAGGACCGCCGAAGTCGTACGCGTAGCGGTACCCCCTTAAAATAAAGTCGTGAGCGTAAAAATGGTCCATATGCGAATGAGTTACAAGAAGATACTTTATATCCCCGCAGGAAAAGCCGTTTTTTAACGAATGAAAGTAAGCTTCGGGCGGAAAATCTACCGAAAGACAGCCGTCTATCAGCACCTGCGAACGCGTTCTGTACTCGCTTTCGCCAAGCCGCCTTATGTTTTCGCATACAGGGCAGCGGCAAAACATTGCGGGAACGCCCTCCGCCGCGCCCGTGCCGAGATATTTAACCTTCATTTTAACCTCCGTGAAAACGTAAAAACGCAGAACATAGCGTCCTGCGTTTTAATTTATATTTCATAGATAATCGTTACAGGACCGTCGTTGAACTGCTCTATCTTCATATCGGCGCCAAATACGCCCTTCTTTACGACTACGCCCGAATTTTTAAGCTCTTCGACACATTTTTCGTAAAGAAAATCTGCCCTTTCGGGGCGTTCCGCCATAGAAAAACTCGGGCGGTTGCCATGCGAAGGGTCGCCGTACAGCGTAAACTGCGATATAAGCAGTACTTCGCCGCCGACGTCCTTTACAGACAGATTCATTTTGCCGTTGTCGTCTTCAAATATCCGCAAATTGGCAATCTTTTTTGCCATCTGCGCGGGCAGATTATCGCCGTCGCCGCATTTAACGCCTAAATAGACCGCGAGCCCGAAAGGAATTTCGGAAATCAGCTCGCCGTCTACCCTAAGCGTTGTACGCTTTACTCGCTGTATAACAGCCTTCATAAAAACTTATTTGCCTACCCTGGACATATACTCGCCCGTGCGGGTATCGATGCGGACAACTTCGCCTTCCTCTATGAACATAGGCACCTTGATGCTCGCGCCCGTCTCTACAACGGCGTTTTTCATAACGTTGGTGGCGGTGTTGCCCTTTACGCCCGGTTCGCACTCTATAATCTTGAGGTTTACGAAGTTTTCAGGCTCAACCGAGAACGCCTCGCCGCTTAAAAATTTAACGGTTACAACGTCGTTTTCCTTGATATATTTAAGGGCTTCCTCTACCTGGTCGTGGTTGAGGCTGATCTGCTCGTAAGAGTCGGGATCCATAAACGTATAGAACTCGCCGTCGGTGTAGAGGTATTCCATTTTACGCGTCTCTACCTGAGCCGTTTCAAGCTTGGCCGTAGGGTTGAACGTAATATCGGAAAGAACCTGACCCGTTACAACGTTTTTGATGGTCGCCCTTACGAAAGCCGCCCCTTTGCCGGGCTTTACGTGCTGGAATTCGGTAACGGTGTAAACGCCTTTGCCGTTGTACTCAAACGTGGTACCCTTGCGGATATCGCCTGCTAAAATCGATGCCATAATGATTTTCTCCTTGAAATGATTTTTGATATGAAGTTATAAAATTAATAATTTTTTATCCGAATCGGTAAGGCTTACCGCCTTTCCGCCTTCAAGCGTCACGGTATCCTCTATGCGGATGCCTAACTCGCCCGCGATGTATACGCCCGGCTCGTCAGAAAATACCATTCCGTCTTTTAAAACGTCTTCGCTTTTTGGCGAAACTTTAGGCGCCTCGTGTATATTAACCCCTACGCCGTGCCCTAACGCGTGCGTAAAGTACTTGTCCAGGCCGCGGGTTTTAAGATAATCCCTCGCTATGGCGTCGGCCTGTCCGCCAGTCATGCCGCAAGCAAGCTTTTCCTTTACCAGCATATGAGCTTTAAGCACGTCGGCGTACGCCTTTTTAAATTCTTCATGCTTTTTATCATCGCCGAAAAGGAAGGTCCTTGTGCAGTCAGAGCAGTACCCGCCTACCTTGCAGCCGAAGTCAATTAATATGCTGTCGCCGAATTTAAGTTTGTCCGAGCCCGTCTCGTGGTGAGGCACGCTCGCGTTTTTGCCGAACGCGGCTATGGTGGAAAAACTTGTTCCGCTCGCGCCGTTCAAACGCATTAAATATTCAAGCTCGGCGGCGAGGTCGTTTTCGCTCATTCCCTCTTTAATTCTGCCTAAAAGCTGTACAAACGATTTATCTGTAACTTCGCAGGCGGCCTTTATGCAGTCAAGCTCGCACTGTTCCTTTATCGCCATTGCGTCGTCAAACGCCGCGGCGCTGTCGCAAAGCTCTGCCTTTTTTGAGTACGCCAGGTATTCGCCCGCCGTTATTTTAGAAAACGGAACGGCTACTTTTTTATACCCCTCCAGAAGGTCTGAAGGGCGTTTGCCCCTCGGCATTTCCTCTACCTTTACGCCTGCGGGCGAAAGTTTTTTCTGCGCCGCCTCTAAATACCGGCTGTCGGTATAAAACGTCGTTCCGTTTTTATCCGTAAGGACGCAGCCGAAAGTGCTTTCAAACCCCGTAAGGTAAAACCTTAAATCGTCGGCCGTGGTAAACACAGCGTCGGCGTTTAAAGCGTTAAAAATTTTTTCAATTCTTTGCAAAATCATCTTTTTTTCGCGATAATAACCTTTACTCTTTAATTCTATCAAAAAATTACAGCTATGTCAAACTTTATTATAAAGTTGTTTCATAGCTACCGCATCCTCTGCCTGAGTTCCGTCCGATTCGCTGACTATGTACGGCTCTAACTTAAGCTCTTTCAACGCCGCGGCGAGCGGTTCAAACTCGGGGCCGTATTCGGTATCGGCGAAAGTGAGGTGTTTTATCTCTCCCTTCGCCCCGTACATTATCTTGGAAAAATGTACGTGAAAATGCTTTACCCTTTCGTAGCCTAACTCGGCTATCATATATTCAAGACGTTCTTTATAGTCTGAGACCGTCTTTAAACTGCCCTGTTCCCTTGAATTAAGATGGCCGAAGTCAACGGCGGGCAGATATATTTTATCTATCTTGCAAAGTTCGACAATCTCTTTAAGGTCGCCTATCTGAGCAAGCTTGCCCATAACCTCGGGGCAGAAGTACATATCCTCGTAGCCGTTTAAATACACATAGTCGCGGAGGACCTTCATACGCTCGGCGCATAAGGCTACAGCCGCCTCCCTTGTCGCCTTGCCCTGCGCGGCGGGGTGGAACACAAGCCTGTTTCCACCAAAAAGGCGTAAATACTTGGCGCTGTCCAATACGTAGCCGTACGATTTTTGCGCGGCCTCGTCAGAAGGGTTGGCAAAATTTATAAAGTAGGGGGCGTGGACGGAGATTTCTATATCCTGTTCTTTGAACGCTTCGCATATAGTGATAGCCTTTCCTTCCGACATATTCACGCCTCTGCCGAATGAATATTCAAAGCAGTCGAGGCCTAAATCCTTGCAATATTTTGCCGCCTGTTCGGTATGTTTATAGCCTTGGTCGTAAAAACTTTGGCTGTTGCCGCTCGGGCCGAATTTAATCATTTTTATCGTCCTTGTTTTCTGCGGCCAGCTTTTCTGCCTTTTCCCTCTCCTCTTCGGCGAGAAGGGCGGCAAATTCCCTTTCAAACTCAAGTTCTGCGAGTTCTTCGGGGGTAAGCTCCTTTTCAGGCTCGGCCGTTTGTTCTTCCGTAGCTTCTTCTGTTTCTTCTGTAGTAGGTTCCTCAGTTGCTTCCTCAACGAGGGTTTCGGGTTCCTCGGCCGCTTCTTCTACGGGAGTAACTTCAGTTTCAACAACTTCCGCTGTCGTAACTTCGGGTTCTTCTGCGACTTCTTCTACAGGAGTTTCAGGTTCCTTGTTTATTTCTTCTACTGTAGCGGCCTCAGTTTCAACAACTTCCTCTGCAGTAACCTCGGGTTCTTCTGCGACTTCTTCTACAGGAGCGACGTCGGGTTAAACACCGTGGTCTGCTGCAACGGCAGGTTCTACCGAT
>JAJPXK010000075.1:8940-9180 GCA_021205485.1 Clostridia bacterium
CTTCTTCTTCTGCAGTATGAGGTTCCTCAGTTTCTTCTTCTTCGTGAGTTTCGGGTTCCTCTGCTGCTTCTTCTACTGGAGCCTCGGGTTCCTCGGTTATTTCTTCTACAGGAGCGACCTCGGTTTCTGCAACTTCCTCTGCAGTAACTTCGGGTTCCTCTGCAACTTCCTCAACCTCTGCGGGCTGTTCAATAACAGGCTGTTCAGCTTCAACGGGTTGTTCAACAACGGGCTGTTCTA
>JAJPXK010000020.1 GCA_021205485.1 Clostridia bacterium
TAATATTATAATGAATAAAGCAAAGATTGTCAATCGTTGGCGGCGTTTTTTAAAGTGAAAGACGGGTTAAATTTTTGCAACTAAAAAATAAAAGCTTTCCCTTAAGAGTGTGCCTTGCCTCGGGCCCTTTTAAAGGGAAAACTTTTGTTGTAACTACAAAATTAACGATAAATTTATGTTGTAAATATAAAGATTACAATATATTATTTTCGTCTATAAAGCTTTCGCAGCAGGTGCAGTCCTCGCCTACGCAGCCGCAGCCTACGTGAATTTTAGAAAGGGTACAGTTACGCCCCTCGCTGTTCCATTTGCAGTTTGCCACGTCGCAGGCGACGCCTATATTTATATTTTCCATATAAACCTCCTTTTAAATTATTTTGCTCATATTCCGCTATATTATGCGGGCGGGTATTGACAAACTCTTAAAAAAATATTAAAATAAAGGTACGAAAAAATAAAGGCTACAGGTGTTTATATGAAAGTTATTTTATTGCAGGACGTAAAAGGGCAGGGTAAAAAGGGCGAGGTGAAGGAAGTTAACGACGGTTACGCCCGCAACTACCTTTTCAAACATAAGCTCGCCGAAGAAGCTACGCCCGTCAAACTCAACGATATAAAGCAAAAAAAGGCCGCCGCGGAATTTCACAAGGCCGAAGAACGCAAGGCGTATACGGCTATGGCCGCAGAGCTTAAGGGCAAGAAATTTATTGTAAAGATAAAGGCGGGGGCAAACGGAAAGCTTTTCGGCTCGGTTACCGCGCAGAACGTCGCCGACTCTCTGTCCGCCGCGGGCTACGATATAGACAAGCGTAAGATAGTATTGTCGCAGCCGTTAAAAACTTTAGGCGACTACGATATAGAAATCAAACTTACCGAAGGCGTAACCGCAAAAGTCACCGTAACGGTAGAAGCTGAGTAAGTAAAAAAGTAAAAATCTGATGATTAATCCCTCCGCGGCGATTTCGCCGCAGAGGGATATTTTTATTAAAAGGTAAAGTTTTGCCTCCCGCGGGAAGCCGTAACTCCTGCAACGCCGCGTAGGGTTACCTGCGGCCGTCGCCTTCCGCTTTAAAATTATATACAGGCTTAATAATCTTTTCAACCTTCGCCGCGGGCTGAATGTTCTCTAAAATTTCGTCCATATTTTTATATGCCATAGGGCATTCGTCTATTGTCTTTTTGTTTGCAGAGGTGGTAAAAATGCCTTCCATTTGCTCGCGGAACTGCTCTTCGGTAAAAAGATGCCTCGCCTCCGTCCTCGAATACTTCCTGCCCGCTCCGTGAGGGGCTGAAAAATTCCAGTCGGCGTTGCCTTTACCCGTACAGATAAGGCTTCCGTCCCTCATATTTATAGGAATAAGCAGCCTTTCGCCCTCTTTCGCCGAGACGGCGCCCTTGCGGATAATGCAGCTTTCAAGGTCTATATAGTTATGTATGGTTTCAAAGCGGGGGAAGTCGCCAGGCTTTTTGCCTGTAATAAAATTCACAATTATTTCGGCTATGGCGGCCCTGTTATCGGCGGCAAATTGCTGGCATATCTTCATATCGTTGAGGTAATCAGAGTAATTCTTGCCAGTCAGGTAACATAATTCGGGAGGAATGGTCGAGTTGAGGTCTTTAAATCTTTCATTGAGCTCAGAAATCAACATTTCTATGTCTTTTTCCCTTCCCGAACGCTTGCAGCCGTCTATAATTTTCTGCTTTTCCGTCTTGTAGTCGTCAAGGCCGCATAAATTCTGTATGGCGGTCCGCTGGTAAATTTCGGCCACCTGCTTGCCGAGATTGCGGCTCCCCGTGTGTATAACAAGGTAGACGTTTCCGTCGTCGTCTTTGTCGAGTTCGATAAAATGGTTGCCGCCGCCAAGGGTGCCGAGGCTGCATTTTATCCTCGAGAGTTTGCCGACTTTATTAAGGCATTTCAACCCGTCAAGTTCCTCGCAAGGGGAGAGGGGGTGTCCTCTTACGTCAAAGCCTGAGGGAATATTTTTGCGTATCAGCTTATCCAGGCCGTCAAAATCAACGGCAATTTTACCGAGTTCAACGGTAAGCATCCCGCAGCCGATATCCACGCCTACGATGTTAGGTATAACCATTTCTCCAAGGCTCGCGGTAAAGCCTATTACGCAGCCCGCCCCCGCATGCACGTCGGGCATTATCCGTATTTTCGCCCCTTTGGCAAAGGGCTGGTCGCATAAAGTTTTTATCTGGCTTAAGGCAGACTGTTCTATATCGTCCGTAAATATTTTCGCCGCAGCGTATTCGCCTGTAATTTTTATCATCTTATTCACCTCGCATATATTATATCATACAAATTAACATAATATAAATACGCAATGTGATAAATATTTCTGACCCCTTTTTTAATGCAAAATAAAGCGGATAAACGGGAATATTACAGATATATTGTTGATAATTCCTTTAAAACAATGACCCCTTTTTATGTACTTTGAAAGGCGTAAAAAATAAGGGGCGTAAAACGCCCCTTCATATTTTTATGTTATTTTATTTCCCTTATCCAGCCTTCGGGAGCTTCGATGGTTCCCATCTGTATGCCCGTAAGGGTGTCGTAAAGCTGCTTTGTAACTTCGCCCATGCTGTCCATGCCTGAGGGCAGGCAGATTTCCCTGCCGTGGTCGTTGATCTTTCCTACGGGCGAAATTACCGCCGCCGTGCCGCAGAGTCCGCATTCGGCAAAGTCGTCAAGCTCGGCGAAGGCGACTTTTCTGTGTTCAACTTTAAGCCCTAAGTAGTGTTCGGCTACGTAGCAAATTGACCTTCTTGTAATGGAGGGCAGAATGGAATCTGACAGGGGCGTTACAACCGTTTTGTCTTTGGTAATAAAGATAAAGTTGGCGCCGCCCGTCTCCTCGACGTAAGTCCTCGTGGCTGCGTCAAGGTACATGTTTTCGTCAAAGCCGTTGTTGTGCGCGTCAACTATGGCGTGCAGGCTCATAGCGTAGTTTAACCCCGCCTTGATGTGCCCCGTTCCGCGGGGGGCGGCTCTGTCAAAATCGCTGACCCTTATAACTATAGGTTTAACACCGCCTTTAAAGTAGGGCCCTACAGGCGTGCAGAACAGCCTGAACTGGTAGTCTTTTGCAGGTTTAACGCCTATAACTTCGGATGAGCCGTACATATACGGCCTTAAATAGAGGGTGGCCCCGCTGCCGTAGGGTGGTACGTAATCTTTGTTGGCCGCCACAACCATATCCACGGCCTCTAAAAATCTTTCCTCGGGGAATACGGGCATCTCAAGCCTCTTCGCCGAGCAAACAAGCCTCTCGGCGTTGAGGTCGGGGCGGAAGGTGACAATCCTGCCGTCCGCCGTTGTGTACGCCTTAAGGCCTTCAAATACGGTCTGAGCGTACTGCAAAACGCCGGCGCATTCCGAAAGTACAATTTTATCGTCGCCCGTAAGGCGGCCTTCGTCCCATTTTCCGTCTTTAAAATCGCTTACGTAGCGGTAAGGCGTTTTTAGATATGCAAAGCTTAAATTGCCCCAGTCAAGGTCAACGCTCATTTTGATTTACCTCTGAAAAATATTTATTATTGTTAATTATACAACTAAGCATAGCCGTTGTCAAACGTGTGGATTGACAAAAAGCGACGTAAATGATAAAATAAATTAAACATAGTTATCAGGGAGGGCGATATTTTGCCTGAGATTACCTCTATAATGCCTCAAAAAAACGATAAAAACCGCTGCAGCGTCTATATAGACGGCAGGTTCTATTGCGGACTTACGTTAGAGGCGGCAGTAAAATTCCATCTTAAGGCGGGTATGACGGTAGAAAAGGATTTTCTCGATAAAATCCAGCTTGAAACGGATAAAAATACCGCCCTCGACAAGGCGTTGACGCACCTTTCGGCTACCCGCAAAACAGAAAAGCAGATAACAGATTTTCTGAATAAAAAGGGGTATACGCAGACTGTATGCGACTATGTGCTGGAGAGGCTGAGATACTATAATTTTATAGACGATTACGCCTACTGCAGGGCCTACATCGCCGAATGTCGCGGCAAGGGCAAAAGGCTTATCGAGGCCGACCTTATAAAAAGGGGGGCAAAGAAAGAGGCGATAGAGCAAGCTTTATCAGAAATCGAAGAGGACGACGGCGAGGCGAAAGCGGTAGCCGAAAAGTACCTGCGGGGCAAGGAGAGAACCAAAGAGAACGTGTATAAGGCGTTTAAGTACCTTCTGTCGCGGGGATACGGCTACGACACGGCAAAATCTGCCACCGAGGGGCTGGAGGACGACTTATGAAGGTTATCCGCCTTGAAAGCGTAGACAGCACCAATAATTTTTTAAAGACGTACGCATCGGGCGGCGACGTTATAGCCGTAGCCGGGACGCAGACGGGCGGCAGGGGAACAAAGGGCAGAAGCTTTGTCTCCGACGCGGGCGGGCTGTATATTTCGATGCGGCGGGAGTATGAAAATTTCCCTGCCTCAAAAGCCTTTGAAATTATGATAAATTCCTGCGTCGCCGTGTGTAAAACTGTGGCTTTTTTCGGTGCGAAACCAGTAATAAGGTGGTCTAACGACGTTTTATGCGGCGGCAAAAAAATTTGCGGCACATTGATAGAAAATACCCTTTCAAACGGCAATATATGCCGCTCAATCGTAGGCATAGGTCTCAACGTCACAAACGTTTTGCCAGAGGAATTGCAGCCGATAGCCACCACACTGTATAAAGAGACGGGCAAACAAATACCTGTCGCCGAAGTTGAAGAAGTTTTAATACAAAATCTTCAAAAAAGCTATACAATACAGGACTATAAAGGGTATATAAACTGGTTCGGGCAGGACGTTGTATTAAAGTTTTCTGACAGGGAAGCAAGGGCTGCGGCCGTGGATATAGATAAGACGGGCAGGCTTGTCTGCATAATAGACGGCGAAAAAACGGCGGTAAGCTCCGCCGAAGTATCTTTAAGGTTTTAGGGGGCCATATGCAGCGTTATCTTACAAATTCGCAGATGCGTTCTGCCGACAATTACACAATAAACACCCTCGGCGTTCCGTCCGAAACGCTTATGCGGAGGGCGGGGCTTGCCATCGCGGAAGAAGTTTTAGCTGTCGCGGATGGCAAAACAATCCTTGTTGTGTGCGGAACGGGCAACAACGGGGGCGACGGCTACGTCTGCTCGCAAATCCTCCTGCAAAAGGGTGTAAACGTAAGCGTGTACGCTATGCAGGGCAGGCTTTCGGCCGACTGCGAAAGGGAAAAACTCCGCTATACAGGCGGGTATTCCACGCAAATTTGCGGCGATATTATCGTGGACTGCCTTTTCGGCACGGGCCTTTGCCGCGAAGTCGGGGGCGAATACGCCGAGGTTATAAATAAAATCAACGCAAGCGGGGCGTACGTAATTTCCGCCGACATTCCGAGCGGCATAAACGGCGACAACGGCCTTAAGATGAATGTGGCCGTAAAGGCAAATTTAACAGTCGCCATAGCCGAGTACAAACTCGGATTTATCTTAGGCGACGGAATGGACTATTGCGGCAAGGTTATAAAAAAAGACATAGGAATATGCCTTAACGAAGATACTTTTGCCGAGGTTTTTGAAGGGGAGGATATCGCGGAATTTTACCCCGCAAGGCCCCGCAATTCACATAAGGGAACGTTCGGTACGGCTACGCTTATATGCGGCTGTACAAAATACGTCGGGGCGGCGGTTCTCGCAACCGAGGCGGCGTTGCGTTCGGGCTGCGGGTATGTAAAACTCGACTGCTCCGCGGCAGTAAAAAGGACGGTGGCGCCCGCCCTTCCGCAGACGGTGTTTTCAAAATCGGATAACTTAAAGTCAGACGCCATCGCCATAGGCATGGGCAGCGGGGTGAGCAAGAGCCTCTACGAAAAAATCTCGTACCTTCTCAAAAATTATACGGGAACGCTCATCATTGACGCCGACGGCCTCAACACCCTCTCAAAATACGGCGTAAATATCCTGAAAGGCAAAAAGTGCGGCGTAATTTTAACCCCTCACGCCAAAGAATTTTCCCGCCTTACGGGGATAGAGGTAAAGCAGATTTTATCCTCGCCCGTAGAGTACGCTCAAAAATTTTCTTCCGAATACGGCGTTACCCTTCTTTTAAAGGGGGCGGCTAGCGTGATCTGCGGCGACGGTAAGACGTATATAAACACAACAGGCTGCACGGCGCTTGCCAAAGCGGGCAGCGGGGATATGCTGTCGGGCTATATGTGCGGCGTTGCCGCGAGGGGAGTAAAGCCGCTGTACGCGGCGGTATGTTCGCAGTATATGCTCGGGCTCGCCGCCGAAATCGCCGCCGAAAAGTCAAACGAATATACGGCGATAGCGGGCGATATTCTGCAAAACCTTTCTGAGGCTGTTACAAGGACGATAAAATATAAAAATTAATTTTATAAGAGGGTATAAAACGCCGGGCTTTGGCAACAATACTTTTAAGGCGGTACATATAATAGAATATAAAGGCTGCCAAAAGTGAGGTTGATATGGAGATAAAGCGCGGCGAACTTTACTACGCCGACCTGTCGCCGGTCGTCGGCAGCGAGCAGGGCGGAATACGTCCCGTTCTTATTGTTCAGAACGACGTAGGCAATAGATACTCCCCGACGGTTATAGCCGCCGCGGTTACGAGCAAGATAAACAAGGCAAAACTGCCTACGCATATAGAACTCCCTAAAAGCTCGTACGGCTTGAATAAAGATTCTGTAATACTTTTAGAGCAGATCCGCACTCTCGATAAACGCAGGCTTAAAGAACGCATCGGCGAACTGAACGAAAACACTATGTCCCGCGTAGATAAAGCTATTTTAATAAGCCTCGGCTTCAACGAATAAAACTAAAACAGGCGTGACGGCGTATTTTGCCGCCGCGCCCTTTTTGTCTGCTTAAAATATTTGCAAGCGGCGGCCAATAGTGGTATAATTAGGTAAATATTTTAAGGTGAGCTATGTTTAAGGGTAAATTCAAACCTCAATTTTCTAAAAAAAGCATAATTTTTATCGCGATTTTCGCGGTGATTTTAATAATCGATCTGGTGACAAAATATTACGCCGCGGCCTATGGCTGGAATAAAATACTCATCAAGGGCGTTTTAGAAGTCCATTACACCCGCAATACGGGCATGGCGTTTTCCTTCCTCGCGGATAAAAGCTGGGGGCAGGCGTTCCTTATCGCCTTTTCGGCTATAATGTCGGTCGCTATTATAGTAATTATCTTGTTCCTTCCCGAAAGGTTTACGATACTAAAACTGAGCCTGTATATGATTTTAGCGGGCGCCATAGGCAACCTTGTAGACAGGGCGGCTTACGGCTACGTACGCGACTTTTTATGGATGGTAATCCCCGGGGCGACGTGCAACGTGGCCGATATCTTTATAGTTGTCGGCACCTTCCTCGCCGTCATAGATTTACTGTTTTTAAACGAGTTCGCGGCGTTTCCGCTTACAAAAAAAGCTAAAAAAATTCAGGCCGAACGCCGCAAGGCGGAGGAAGAAAAAAAGTCGCAGAGCTTAAACGACGACGCGCCCTCCGAAAGCATCCCCGACGCCGCAAATTCTGACGGGGCGGCGGAGGATAAGGAGGAGTAGATGCCGAAAAAAAGTTTTACAGCCGAAAAAGACTGCTCCCGCCTTGACGTGTATTTGTCCGGATATATGCCCGAATTAACGCGGTCTGCGATAAAAAAAATCTTTGAAAATTCGTGCGTTTTTGTCAACGGGAAGCAGGCAAAGCCTTCTCAGTCGGTTAAATGCGGCGACGGGATAGAAGTTGACGTTCCCGAGGCTAAAGAATACTTTGCAAAGCCAGAAAATATTCCCCTCGATATAATATATCAGGACGAGCATCTCGCCGTTATAAACAAACCGCAGGGCATGACCGTGCATATCGGCAACGGCAATTACGAAGGCACTTTGGTCAACGCCCTTTTGTACAACCTCGATAATTTAAGCGGCATAAACGGCGTCATCCGCCCCGGCATAGTCCACCGCATAGACAAAGATACGTCAGGCCTTTTGGTGGTCGCAAAAAACGACGCGGCTCATTTGAGCCTTTCAAAGCAGATAGAAGAAAAGACCTGTCACCGGCAATACATCGCCCTTTTAGAGGGGGTCTTAAAACAGGACAACGGGGTTGTTACCACTTACATAGGCAGGGACCCTAAAGACAGGGTAAAAATGGCCGTCGTCCCCGAGGGCAAGGGTAAAATCGCGATAACGGAGTACGAGGTTTTAACCCGCTACCAGGGCTATACCCTCTGCAAATTCAATTTAAAGACGGGCCGCACTCACCAGATACGCGTGCACGCAAAATATTTAGGCCACCCCGTGGTAGGCGACCCCGTATACGGCATAAAAAAACAGAAATTCCAGTTAAACGGCCAGCTTCTGCACGCGCAAAGGTTAGAATTTACTCATCCCGCAACGGGAGAGAGAATGTCTTTCGAGGCCCCTCTGCCGCAATATTTTACCGAAGTTCTTGATAAATTGAAGCCGATTGAGTAATTTATAATCACAAAATTTATTACAAAATTTTTCAGGTCCATATAATTGAATTCTTCCGCCGCGGGTGATATAATATCCTTAAAATAAATACAAGGAGATTAAAGATGGCAAAAAAGACAAAAAAGACCGCCTCAACCGAAGGCAAGGAACGCAGGGATACAACAAAATTCTGCGCGTTCTGGGGCATAGTCATCGCCGCCGTTGTGATGCTTTTAAGCTTTATATTTTCGCTTTTAGCGAGGCTCGGCGTCACGATTTCGTGGCTCGGTACGGCGACAAGCGTATGCAACATCGTCTCGATGGTAGCTCTGCTTGTGGCTGTAGGCATACCCGCTTACGGCTACGTCCGCGGAAGAAAAAAGTCATGGAAGATAGCTTTCTGGATAGCTTTCATACTTTACATTCTCGGCATCATTGGCGTAGGTCTATCAATATAACAGCAAAAAACTGCCGCGGCGCTCCGCGGCAGTTTTTTTATCGACTTACTCGGCAAACGATGAATAAAAATAACAAAAAATTGATTTTCATTGCGTTTAAATTATAGTATCGATATAAAAAAATTACAATATAAGT
>JAJPXK010000096.1 GCA_021205485.1 Clostridia bacterium
AAATTAATCAATTTGCTGTTGACTTAAAAAGCCGGATATGCTATTATTTATATGGCTTAAAAACTGCAGTTTTTATCTGCTGTGAAAGTTGCCGAAAATTATCTTTAATATTATATGGTTTGCTTTGCCGTTTGCAAAGGGGCTAACGCTCGCAATGACAGTAAGTCTTGCCTTCCCCTTGAGGGGAAGGTGTCGGCGTAGCCGACGAATGAGGTGGAAATAATTGTCGCCTTATAACCTCCCCTATTAGGGGAGAATGGCATTACCTCCCCTGTCATCCTGAGCGGAACGAAGTGAAGTCGAAGGATCTCATATTGATAATGTCCAAAGTGGATTCCTCGGCTAACGCTCGGAATGACATTAAGTCTTGCCTCCCCTTGAGGGGAGCCTTGAATGGCGGCCCTGCTTGCAAACCTGTATGCAAATTTTTTTTGTTTTACAAACAAAAAGGGCGTGAAGCCTCTGAAATGAGGCTTCACGTAAAGAAATCTTCTAAAACGCTTGTAAAATAAAAACTGCAAACCGCTTAAATTTAAAGGAAAAAATCAACTTTCTTGCAAAAATTTCAAAAAAACGCAGTTAAATCTCATAAGGAGGGATAAAATGAAAAAGCTAAAAAGCACACTGTTGCTTTTGCTGAGCTGCTTGTTTGTCTCGGTGTTCGCCTTTACAGGCTGTACCGACACAAATAAAGATTCCAGCGGGTCTGACAGTACGGACACCTCAAGCAGTTCAGGCGGCAGCTCAAGCAGCGTGGAGGAGGGCGGAATAACAGAATTTTCGTCCAGCGCTGTGTTGCAGTCGATTTCTGTAGACACAAGTTCTGCTAAAACGGGTTTCTCCGTCGGCGAAACGTTCTCTTACAGCGGGCTTGTGGTAGAAGCTACCGCGATCGAAGATTCTGTGGAATACACGCTTGAAGTAACCGATTACGAAATTGACTACAGCGAATATGACAGCAGCAAGGTAGGGGAATATACAATATATATTTCATATTCCGTTCCCGACACCACTGCCGAAAAGTATGCCACATATACGGTTACCGTAAGCTCTGTTCTTCCCGCTTACGCTAATATCGATGCCGTATACAGCGGAACAACGCAATATACATATTCAGGCGAGGCGATAACTGTTGATTTGTCTTCAGAAAATCTTACTGTAACGTCGTACATCGGCGACGATTCAACAGCTCTTACTTCTGCCGCTGTTATTGATTATACATTATCATATTCTAAAGACAGCGGAGAGCTTGTTGAGCTTGAAGGTACTTCGCTTACAATAACAAGCAGAGGTCAGTACAGCGTTCAGGTTTCAACCGATTATACGGTAGGGACCGAAACTACTACTATGGTAGGCCAGTTTATCATATATGTTGTAGACGCCACTGTATCGTTCGCATATAACAGCGACGGTACTACGGCCTATGGCGAAGATCCTGAAGAATCTGATATAGGTGCCGACTGGACTTATACCTTGACCCTCGCTTCGGGCGCGACCGAAACGCTCAGCTATAGCGACGTAACTATAGACGCAAGCACTTCCCCCGGCAGCAACACCGCAACTGTAACATATGTTGACGAGTATACCTGCTATGTGGAAGATGCGGAAGGCAACAGCGAATTGACCGCTGTTTCAACTACATATACCGCGGAAGTTGCTTACACTGTAGAGGGTACTGTAGTTGCAACAAATGTTGTGCTTAATATTGGTGCACTCATAACAGGGGAAACCCCTACATTGACCGCAGCCACATATACTACAGGCGTGACAATGTATAACGATAATGCGACATCTATAGGGTTTAATGCTTCCTCAGATGGTAATATAGTAATTGAATCGAACAGTAAGTCTGCAGACGGATATTCATTTGCTTATCGTCTTAAACTCGGCGGTACAGGCACAATTAATTATCGTAATATAGAAATAAAGACTGCGGGCGCTTGTACGATAACTGTTTATATGTTGAGCAGTTCATCATCGTCAGCAAGAACCGTAAATTTGTATGACTCAACATTTACGACTACTGTAGGAACAGCCTCTGTAGACGGCGGAACTTTATATGCTTATACCTATACCGTAACAGAAGCTAGTACGTATTATCTTGCTGCATCTGGCGGCGGTGCAAACGTATACGGCATACTGGTAACGTATTAATAGGGGAGGAATAAGACGATGAAAAATATTAAGAAAAGACTTTCTTCTATAGTAGCTCTTGCGATAATAGCGTTTCTTTCGCTGTCGTTGCTGTTCTCCTCTTTGATTTCTGACAGCCTCAGCGCTTCGGCTTCGGGCGAAACTATAGGCGACAGCGGCATATCGTTTAACGGAACGGAATACACCGCTGACGTAGCCATCGGCGGCGGTACAGAATATCACGTAACCGAAGAAGAGGGTATTTCAGTTTTAAAAACATATATCAAAGCGGCTGAGCCCGGCGACATTATCTACCTTGCCGCAGGCACATACTCGGCTTCCGAAACGGATAACGAAAGCGACCCCGGCGCGATAGTCATGTATAACAGCGGTACATACGATGCGTATATAGCCATTCTCCCTGAAGATGGGGCGGAAGGCCAGGTTATATTTGACTTCAGCGCAATGTCTTTCGGCAGCTCTAACCGCGGTATACAGGTCAACGGCAGTTACTGGTATATCTACGGCATCAACGTAACGGGCGCGGGCGATAACGGCCTGTATGTAGGCGGCAGCTACAACGTGGTAGAAAATTGCCAGTTCTACAACAACCGCGACACAGGTTTACAGCTTGGCAGGTCTTACGGCTCTTACAGCGATATATCGCAGTGGCCGAGCTACAACCTCATTAAAAACTGCACTTCGTATAACAACTACGACAACGAAACATACGGCGAAAACGCCGACGGCTTCGCGGCTAAACTTACCGTAGGCTACGGCAACGTGTTTGACGGCTGTATAGCTTACCGCAACTCCGACGACGGCTGGGATTTATACGCCTATGCGGATAACGGCGATATCGGCGCGGTAATTATCTACAACTGCGTAGCGTTTGAAAACGGTTATCTTATGACAACGCAGAAAGAATTTAATGATTCCTGCACATTCACCACATCTTACGCAGAATCAGATACAAATTCTTACACAACCCGCGACGGCGACGGCAATGGCTTCAAACTTGGCGGCAGCGTAATGCGCGGCAACGTTAAAATGTATAACTGCCTTTCATTCAACAACCGTATGCACGGCGTAACAGATAACTCTAACCCCGGCGTGCTCAATATCGAAGGCGTTACCTCTTATAACAACGGCGCCGCCATAGATAACGTCAGCACAAGCGAAACATTTGGCCAGATAGTGGTTGGTTCTGTAAGCGACGATTACGGCAACTTTAACACAGCCCGTTCGGAAAGCAGCTACAACAACTATAAGAACAACCTTTCGATAGCAGACGAATACAGGTCAGACGGCTTAGGTGCGGACGAATTCCTCGGCTCGGCAGAAAATACCGTATTCAATATGGGCAGCGACACCTATAACTATATAGGCAGCGCGATAGATGCTTCCTCTTATGGTTCGGGCGCTTCTAAAGTAGGTTCGGCGGTAGAAGGCTGGGCGACGGCCGCTACAGAATCGGAAGATGCCGAAGGCGATGTTGCGACTGTAGCTGAAACAGAAGACGAGGAAGAAGCGGATACTACAGGCCAGATAAATATATCCCTTCTGTTTGAAGAGCTTCCTTTCTATAAAACGACTGTATATGTAGACGCCGAAGGCAATGAGGTAACAGAGGGCACCGAAGGCGCGACAGCTACCACAAAGTATGTCTACAATGTTACAGGCCTTGAAAACTATGATATACACTCAACATACCGCAATTCAGACGGCTCCATAAATATGGACACGATGCTTCAGATTAAGGATACGTCTATGGCGGCAAGTCTCGGTATAGGCGCATACCTCAGCGAGAGCGAATGGAATGAATACACTCATTACTATACGGTATCTGTAAGCAACGCCTCAAGCGAGGAAGACGCAGTTTTAACGGCCGTTTACAATACATTATACCTGTATTGCAATACGGACGCCGTATATCAGGACTTCACGCTTACAACCTCTATGACGGGTGCTAACATTACATGGAAGTCGAGCAACGACGACGTGCTCCACATTGTAAAATCTTACAATAATTCCAACTCCAACTCTCAGGACGTTGATATAGAAGTTTACCGCCAGTCAACGGATACAGAAGTTACACTTACAGCTTATATATCCTACAACGGCGCTACCTGCGTTAAAACCTTTAACATAGTGGTTAAGGCGGACGAACCTTCGGTAGGCGATATCTACGTAGCCGAAGCTGACGAAAATAATGTAATAATTATTGATCAGTATCAGACGTATACCGAGCCCGAGCTTATAGTAACAAACGCCGCCGATAACAACGGCAAGACCCTTGCAGACGGCACATACACTATATCGAGCCTTTACGAATACGCTACAAGCGCAACGTCGGCATACAGCAAGGTAGGTATGTTTACATCGTCTTCTGCGGGCGTTTACAGGATAACAAAAACTGTAACTCTTACGGGCGACGGCTCGCAGGCTTCATATACATATTATATCTATGTCGCGAGCAACGACGCTGTGATTGACTTCACCGACGCAGCTGGAACATTGAGCGTTTACTCCGAAGGTTATATGCTCTCGGGCGACCTTACAAACATAAAGGGCACTCTGTATGCATATTCAACCACATCTACGCTTGATTTAACAAGCTATACAACGGCTGCAGAGCAGGCTGCATATATTGCAACCCTCGGCGACGTTGAATCTTACAGCTTTACCGCGAGCACAATCACGGCATACTTCACAAACAGCAACAGCGCTGCTTACAACGTATACTACTGGTTTGCTAACGGCAACGGCGATGTAACTTCAAGCGTGCATACACAGTCCGTATCACTTAAAACAGTTGCAACAACAAGTGAATTTAACAGTATGCTTATAGAAGCTGCAAGTTCTTCAAGCACGACAACGATATATTTGCTTACCGCAGATATTGATTATGAAGATTCCTGTCCTCCTTCAGTATATGAGACTGATAAAGATACTGGAGATTCAAAGGAGGTTGCTGGTTATGGTAGGAACTTCTATGCATTACTCAACGGCGGCGGGCACACTGTAAGCAATATCAACATAACAACGTCTACGTCAAATACAGGCCTTATAGGTAAGCTTATGGGCGGCACTATAATGAACATAAGGTTCCTTAATTACACCATAAGCGGCGCATCAGGCACAGGTCTTATAGGTCGTTCTTACGGCGGTTATATCTATAAAGTTTCTATGGATAGCGTTTCTATCACCGGTACCGACCGTGTAGGCGGCATTATAGGCCTTGACAGTGCTAATACAACTTATATTGACCAGGTAAGCGTTACCGGCTCTATAGTGAGCAACGGCAACCGTCCCGGCGGTATAATAGGCCACGTACAGCTTGATTCTGCTTATAACACCGTAAGGGCAGAAATTACTAACTGCTACGTTGCGGCTTCCATCAGCGGCGCGTCGTATGTAGGCGGTATAGTTGCAAGGTTCGACGATACTTCCGACGCATATTCGCTCTATATTGCTAACTGCTATGTAACAAGCGATCTTGTAAGCACAAATAACTATATCGGCGGTATCTTAGGCGGCCAGTCGGGCAGCGCAGGCTCATTCGAGATTGATTCCTGTACATTCCTCGGCACAATAACCCTGAACGGCGAAACATTGGTTGAAGCTCTTAAGAACGCTTCAGGTATTGTAGGCAGATATGCTCAGTATGCTCCTAGCACTGTTACTAATTGCGTATCTATCCTCAACCAGTACTTCGATGACTACGCGGCAGGCGTTTCAACCGATTACGCGGCTTCCGTTCACAGAATTATCCGTTGGCAGGCAGATACAGACGATACAATTATGCCTTCGTATGACGTAAGCACAGACGGCACGGCTACATGGCTTTACCTTTCGTCTTACGGCACGGGCGACGGTTATCAGTCCCGTTACGAAAACCGCGAAGCTTACGCACCGTTTATCGTTCTTCAGTTCCTTGTAGACAACGGCTGGGATGAGTCTGTAAGGTGCGCCGACGAAGCAGAAAGAATTTCTGTAAATATCGGCTACACCACATGGTCTAAATACGGTTATACAACGTACGGAACAACTTCAGCTTCAGACGATTCTTCAACCGACAGCTCAGTAACCGAATGATAATAATCATTTAAAGCTATAATTTAGCGCAAAAATTACCGCTGCGGCGATTTCGCCGCGGCGGTATATTTTTATACGACAGTGCATGATATTGGCTGGTTTGAGTATGGTGTGATTTAAAATGTAGTTGAGTCTGTAGTGTAGGCTTTATTTTATTATTGTGTGCGGGGAGGCGCCGGTACAAAGGCATCTTTAAAAGAAATACATACAGAAACATTGCCGTTTGTAAGCGGGCAAACCTCTATGGTGTCAGCTTCTTTTAATATGTTAAGGAATCTGCTCATATTATTAACAGAAAATACTACAGTCTCTATTTCACAGAATAACGATGTGCCTATCAGTTCGTCTGGTTTAATGGAAATTTTTGTATCATCGTTATATGATTGAGTATATTCAATCAGGTCGTTGATCGCATCCATTATTATCGGGTAGCGTTCTTTATTTTTTATGAGATATACTGTCTCAGGCATCAAATGTTTATATACGGTAAGCAGGGCATCAATTTCGGGATAGCTCTTTTCATCCAATAGTTCAGCTTCTTCTTTAAGTATAATGCGATTCAGTCTTTTTAATTTTTGAGCTTTGTTTTCAAACTCGCTTGACATGTTTTTTTGCCTCCAGAATTTTTTCCGTAAGTTTTAAGGCTTACGCTTATAAAGCAAAAGGGGGGAACCACCTTATGTAGTTATTTAAAAAAATTTCTTAAAAAGGTTGTGTAAAACGGCGGTAATGTTAAGAGTCCTTAACAATCCGTCCTTTACAATTTTGGATTATTGTGTTATTATTAAAACAGAAATCTACATATAAGGCAGAAAAATAAAATGAATACAATTTATGAATTTGAAATAAATGAAAAAATTGTAGATGATAACGAAAGACAACAAAGAGATGTGCAACTGGCAGAGACGTTTCCGGTTGAATTAAGAGAAAAACTATTGTCTATTCTGAATGAAAACGAAAAAAGCGTATTTAGCTATTCGATCAGTAAGAACGGTGAGTATGTAGGTGAAATTACCTTTTCAAACGAAAACCCGCAGCAACCTGAAATAGGTATAGAACTTGAAGAGCCTTTTCAAAGGCAGGGCATAGGCTATCGCCTGACGTCTGCGCTTATAGAAAGATATAAAAAGGAACATAAAGTAGATTATTTTGTATATAGAGCTACGAGCACTAATATTGGCAGCAATGCTTTAGCAAAAAAATTAGGCGGTAAACCGGTAAAGGAAGTTGTAATTCTTAAAGAATTAAATTTTTCAATGAATACATATCATATAATGTGAATTGACTTTATCGCGGTAAATAAAGATAGGGGGTAAAGATATGCGAAGAAAGCATGATGACGATGATGAGAGCATATTTGATATCCTTATGAGGCCTGCCTCAATGGATTATGATTGTGATGGTAAGATTGATTATTACGACTGTTATATTGAATTGGACAAGCTGGACAGGGCGTTAGGACAGGGTAAATACTCACCCTACAACGATCCTTATTATATAGAACAGCAAGAAGAGGAAGATGCAAAGATATATGGTAAAGACAGTGCGTATTATGATGAGGACTTGGATGGTGATTCTGATTTCGATGAAGAAGCATTTATGAATGAAGTGCCCCGTGTTACTCCTCTTGTAGATGATGAGAGTGATGATGACGAGGACGATGCGTATGACGACGAAGATGAGATAATGGATGACCTTTATGACTCTTACGAACAGCACAACGATACGCCTTCAGAAAGGACAATAACTCTCTCATTTTCCTTTGAAAGTCAATCGGAAAAAGAGCGTAAAAAATTCCCGACAACGGGCATTTGGCAATATTTTGACAATGACATGGAGTGGAAGTTTACGCAGGCGCTCTACACCTATGACAAAAGTCTGAAAGAAAGCTGCGGCACTAAATATGACGGCAGTGACGAGGTAGAATACCTTTTAAGGGATATCTACCAGTTTGACAGAAAGCGCGCCATAGACGACTGGGGCTGGCTGCTGAAGACCTTCCCTGCAGGAGTGCTCAATTCCGCCAAAGTCAGTTACGGCTATGCGCACAGTTTCCGCCTTAGTATGCGTGTGTTCACTCTTATGTTCAGCCGTCACGACGATTACAGTGAACTTGCGCAGTTTATAAGCCGCGATGAAGTCTTTGAATATCTGACAACGCAGGCACAGTGGCCAGAGCACGATACTATATATTTATATGAGCTGGTTGTTTGTTGTCATAAGTGTGGCGACGAGCTGTTTAAAAAGTGCTATAAAACGGTTATTGACAAGCAAAGGCACTGTTTTTGCGATAAGGATCTGGCAGATGTCTGGAACAGTGTTGTTATTAGCCTTGAATGGAAGAATGTAAGCGAAAGCCTGAAAACCTACATAAAAGAAGAAATTGTAAAAGTAGGCGATTTCGGCAAGCCCGTCCTTAAAACAATTGAAGAAAAGGAAGAAGAGTCAGAAGAGGAAAGGCGTCAGGAGGAGGAAGAAAGACGTTGGAAGGAAGAGGAAAGACTGGAAGCTGAACGCGAAGCTGCAGAAGCGGAGGAACGCCGATTAGAGAAAGAAAGGTTGGAAGCCGAACGCAAAGAACGGGAACAGCAGATTAAAATTCTTGAAGAAATGTCCGCACCGCTAAGTACTAAAATCATAGGCGGAGAGCTGTTCGATGAGGCATATATGGCGGTCAATCAACAATTAGAGTACTGTTTCGGTTCTTCGCGTAAAACTTACGATACCGTCGCAAGGTACGTACTTGGCAAAAACGGCAAAATAAGGGATATAAATAAAGATTTGCAGGTCGGCGTCATCTCTTCAAAAGATATAAAGACTATCTTTATGCTG
>JAJPXK010000193.1 GCA_021205485.1 Clostridia bacterium
TGCGTTTTTCGGGGCAAAAAGGCTATCTTATGAAATTTGTCCTCGCCTTAGGAATTTCAACGGGGGCTTCAAGCGCGGTTCCCTTGGCGTTTTGCAAAAGTTTTATAAGCCACGCCATGTTAGAGCCTATGGCCCTCATAACGCTTACGCCTTCTTCGTCCTTCAAAACGTCCTCGGGGCGGCTGCCGTGAACCATATTCCAGTAAGTGGACGGAACCATTATCATATTGTTTATCATAATGTACTTGTTCAGAACGTCGAATGACGCCGTAGTGCCCGCCCTGCGGGCAGAGACCACCGCCGCCGCGGGCTTGTTCTTCATATACCTGCCGTGAGAATAAAAAAGTCTGTCCATCGCGGCTACCATCGCGCCGTTAGGCGAGGCGTAATGCACCGCCGCCCCGAAGATATAGCCGTCGGCGTCTTTAAGTTTTTCTCCTATGGCGTTTACCGCGTCGTCGTCAAACACGCACCTGCCCGTATTTTTGCAGCCCGCGCAGCCTATGCACCCCCTTACGGGATTGTTGCCGAGCCAGATAATCTGGCTTGAAATGCCTTGGTTTTTGAGTTCGTCCGCCACAATGGTCAGGGCGGTGTATGTACAACCCTTTTCGTGCGGGCTGCCGTTGAGCATAATTACAGACATAATATTCCTCCTAAATCTGCCTGATTTTAGCCTCTATAAGGGGCATATATTTTATTTCGTAGCCGTAGGCGTTAGGATGAGTGCAATCCCCTCTGCCCCAGCCGTAGCTGTCGCACGTAAAAAGATCCCTGTGCTTGGAAATAAAGGTATTCATACCGCTTTCGTGGTACAGGTCTACATACGGCACGCTCCACTTTTTGCAGATATCTATCGCACGTTCGCCGTAAGTCTTTTGCAGAACGTCGGTACGCCTGCCCATATTGTGAGGGCGTACAAAAAGCAGCTTCGCCGAGGGATAGTACGTGAGCAATGTGTAAATCACCGAGTCAAAACAGCGGGAAAAATCTGCCTGCCTTTTGTTTAATGTGTACACATCGCCCGCGGCGTAGCTTTGAGGAATTTCCCCTAACTCCACGTCGGGGAATTCGTTAGGAGGGGTTACGTTGCAGTCGTTGGTAAAGCCGTCAAACACTATGTAATCGGCCTTTACCCCGTCCTCTATAGCCTTTATAACCTGTTCGGGGACCCAGCTTTTGCCTTCGTGGTAACCTACCCTCGCCCCGCCTATGCAATATTTATGCAAGACGAAGCCTAAATCTTTGGCGAGATATTCGCCTACGCCGAAGCCGCCGTTTCCCGAGCCGAACATTATGCTGTCGCCGAACACAAGCAGCGACTTACCTTCAAATTCTGACATTTTTATGCCGCCATAATAAAAAATATGTAAATAGTTTACCGCCATACAAGGAAAATGTCAAATACAGACGGGCTTTATGCGACAAAAAGTTTTTTGCAAATCAGAACTACGCGTACAACGCGTAGTTTGCACTTGCCCTATAAGGGCATGGTACTGGCAGTGCTATTCGCACGGAGAAGAAGCCGCCAACCGCATATTTTTTCAGGCTGCTGCTAAAGCAGCCTTATTTTTTGCCTTCTTCACCGAACGGATCTATATACTCTTTCATTGTCGGTTGCTCGTTCGCCATATCTTCCAGCAACTGATTTTGTATATATTCCGCTATTTTCTTTTCGTTGCGCCCTACCGTACTTATATAGTAACCTTTACACCAGAAGTGCCTGTTCCCATACTTATACTTCAGGTTCGCAAACTTATCAAATATCATCAGGCTACTCTTGCCTTTCAAATATCCCATTACTTGCGCTACGCTATATTTTGGCGGTATTATCAAAAGCATATGTATGTGATCTTTACAAGCATTTGCTTCCAAAATTTCTATCCCCTTATACTCACATAGCTTTAATATTTTCCCTATCTCTGTCTTTATTTTTCCGTAAATCACCTGTCTGCGAAATTTTGGAGCAAATACCACGTGATACTTGCATTCATATCTACAATGTGATAAACTTAATTCGGCCATTGTTGGTTTTCTCCTTTGATTTTTATTTGCGGTTGGTAGCTACATCTATTATATCAAAGGAGTATTTTTTTCAACGCTTCCGCTTTTATTCTGACCACCCGCTTAGCGGGTGGTTTTCGTTTTACAACAACAAAAAAGGCGGCTTGCCGCCGCCTTGATTGCTATTAGATTGCAGCTTTTCCGCCGCGTGAAATAACTTGTACTCCCTGTATCGAGGGTACTTAAAATATTATCACGGTTTGAAAAACTTGTCAATACTTTTTTAAAAAATTTGTGAAAAATACACTAAATTTGTTGGTTTTTATCATCGCCTGTATACAACGTCTATCTGCAGGCGGACAAAACTTCTTCCTGCGACTTGCCGCAAAAAATAAGCATCTCCATCTTGATATTGTAGCCGCCGCCGTTGCCGCCGCCCCACCAGGAATCTATACGGTTATCTACGGCATCCAATATGAGTACCGCTCCATTCTTTCTGGCCTTTGGTTCCCCCTGCTCTTTAAGAGGCGGCAAAATGTATATGGCGCAGCAGTCCTTATCCGATACGTAACCTTCGGTAAGCGTCTGTACAGGAGTATCGCTTTCGGGTATCGCGTAAAAGATATAATCCAGGCACTCGCAAAAAGATACAGGACTGGCGTTATACTTTATTTCTAAATACCGCTTCGCGTCGTCAGCGGTGTAGCCGCCGATTTCTTTAACGCCGACAATTTTGTAAATGCTTTTTAACGCCAGGCAATACTCTTTTTTGCGTCTTTGGTATTTTTCTTCAATTACAGTCATTATTTATACAAAAACCTGTGGCAGTTTTCGCATTCGACCACGCTGCCCGAAGAAAGGCTCTCTTTGCCCGCGATGGATAGTTCCATTCCGCATTTAGAACACCTGTCGCCCTTCACCGCGCAGATTATAGGGAATATCCTTTCGTTGCGTTTTGCCTTGTATTTGCCTAATACTTCGGGGCTTATTCCCTCGGCAATCTTTTTGAGCTCGCCCTCTAATTCGGCGAGTTCATCCTTTTTGCTGTCTTTTAAGCTGCGGTACGCTTCCTGGCTCTCTTTATACTGCCTCTGCATGGCGATAACCTTCTTTTTGAGGGCCTTGTACTCGTCGTCTACCTCCCTTACGCTTTTAGAGAGGGCGGATATCTCTGACTTTACCGAACGAAGCTTTTCCTGCAGCGACATCGCCGACTTTTTGGAGAAAGATACGTTGGCGCCTTCCTCTACCATTTCGTCAAGGTTTTCACAATCCTTGAGCGAATCTTCAAGCTCGTCGCTCGTTTTTGTGAGTTTTTCAAGCAAAGAAATCAAATCGGCAGCCTTCTTTTCCAGTCTGTCAAGCTGTTCGGGGGCCTTTGTGAGGAAATTTTTCGACTGGATAAACTTTTTGCGTTCGTCCGAGTTCGCCGTTTCGCGTTCAAGCTTCAAAAGTTTTTCGTCTTCCTGCTGGTACTTTAAAAGCTGTTCAATCTGTGACATATAAATTCTCCTTTGCCGCCTTTGCGGCAGTATTTTTTATAAATAATTTTCGTCGGTAAAATATGTTACGGGTATGTCCGATTTTTCCGCGACAAGGCGGCAAATGCGTTCAAAACCGTAATTTTCCGACGCGTAATGCGTAAGCTGTATTACTTTGCAGCCCGCCTGCGTAAGGGCTGTGATGTGGTGGTGCTTCATATCCGAAGAAACAAAGGTATCCGCGCCATACTCCAGGGCGAATTTGATGGAATCTTCGTCGCAGCCCGCCCCGCAGAAAGAGGCCACTTTATACACGGTCCGCTCGCCCTCGCCGTAGAATACGCTGCGCGACGTGCGGAATTCGCTGTTTACCTTGCGGCAATACTCTGAAAAGGGCATAGGGTTGACGTCGTAAACCCTGCCGTAGCCGCCGTTTGAAAGTACGTTCATTACCGAAATTTCATTCTCGCCGCCTAAGCCCTGCATAAGAAAGCTGTCGATGCCGCAGGGGGCGCTGTCAAAGTTCAGGTGCATGGATATCACCGAAATACCCGCCTTTAAACACTTAGCGAGGCTTTTTGAAAAGGGGTCTGAAGATGTATCTAACCTGGTTACCCCGTAGAAGATCGCGGGGTGATGAGTGACTATCACATCGCACCCGCTTTCCTCGGCGTACGCCACGGCGCGGGGCGAAAAATCGAGGGTAAACAGCGCAGATGAAACTTCTTCGCCTGCGTTTAGTATAATCCCGCTGTTATCATGCATGCCGTACTTGCGGCAAAATTCGTCGCTTAAAGACACGGGAGCGACTTCCCTCTGCAATAAATTGAAAAAACTATGTAATTTCACCGTTTAATATCCCCCGTAAAAAAATAACTCTGTCTGTAAGTTTTTGTCTGTTTTCCTGCGACATGCTTCGGGAAAGGTATTCCTCAGCTTTTTCAATCTCGCCCTTAAGCATGCTTTTAAGTTCGGGCGAGCCTAAGCTGTCGCGGCCGTAGGCGAGTTCGGCGGGGGTGTAATTTTGCTCTCCGCCCGAATTTTCGCCCTTGATTACAAAATAATATTTGTTTCCCGAGTAAAATATTCCGTCATATGTCAGTTTGCAGTCGTTATTTAAAAGGTACTTCCGCAAATCGGCCTCGCTGTGCATAGGCTGGAAGACGAAACTTTCAGGAATAAAACTCTCCTTTAAAATTTTTACAATCTCTTCCCCGCCAATGCCGGCGATTAAAACAAGGTCGGTATTTTTATCTATCGAAGTGAGCCCGTCGCAGCATACCGCCGTACATATGCCCGATTCAATGTACTTTTTAAGCAGCCTTTCCGCCTTGGAAAGGCTCTTTTCGCTTACGTCTGAGATTGTAACTTTTTCGCAAAGCCCGTTTTTTAGCATATACTCGCTGCAGTAGCCGTGGTCGCAGCCGATATCGGCGAAGCTTTCGCACGGCGAAAGGTAAGAACAGAGCTTTTTGATTCTGTCCATCTTAAGTATCCAGAAAATCTTTAAGGTGCTTGGAACGGGAAGGATGGCGGAGTTTTCTCAACGCCTTGGCCTCTATCTGGCGGATACGCTCACGGGTTACGTTAAACTCCTTGCCGACTTCTTCAAGCGTTCTCGGCCTGCCGTCGTCTACGCCGTACCTTAAGCGGAGAACCTTCTCCTCTCGGGGAGTAAGGGTGTTGAGAACGGAAAGAAGCGTCTCTTTAAGCATCGTGGTAGACACGCTGTCCGAAGGGGTTACGGTGGTTTCGTCCTCGATAAAGTCGCCGAGGTGCGAGTCCTCCTCTTCGCCTATAGGCGTCTCTAAAGACACGGGGTCCTGAGCAATCTTCTGTATTTCGCGTACTCGTTCTTCGCTTATGCCCATCTCTTTGGCGATCTCTGCGGGGGTAGGTTCGCGGCCTAACTTCTGCAGAAGTATGCGGGAAACGCGGGTAAGTTTGTTGATTGTTTCCACCATATGCACGGGTATGCGAATGGTTCGCGCCTGGTCGGCTATGGCCCTTGTTATGGCCTGACGTATCCACCATGTGGCGTAGGTAGAAAATTTAAAGCCCTTCTGGTAGTCAAATTTTTCCACCGCCTTCATAAGGCCTAAGTTGCCCTCCTGTATAAGGTCCAAAAAGAGCATGCCTCTTCCAACATACCTTTTAGCTATGGATACGACAAGACGCAAATTCGCCTCCGAAAGCTTCTTTTTAGCTTCCTCGTCGCCCTCCTGCATCCTGCGGGCGAGCTCTATCTCTTCATCCGCCGACAAAAGGGGAACCCTGCCGATATCTTTAAGATACATTTTTACGGGGTCGTCCAGGCCGATATCCGAAAGCGCCTGTTCGTAAAGTTCCTTGTCCCTCTCGGCTTCGTCTATAATCTGTATGCCGGCCTCGGCCACCGATTTATAGACAAAATCCATCTGGTTAGGGGTAGTGTCGTACTTTTCCATAATGTCGCAAAGCGTGTTCGTTGTTATGGAACCCTTCGCGCCGTACTCGTCGATAATCTTTTTTAAAATGTCGTTAAGTTTCTGATCGGATAAACTCATAGTATATCTCCGCCTTTTATTTTTTTCTTCTGGATTATAAGCTGCTGAACCATCGCGGCAGTACGTACACGTTCTTCGTTGTCATCCGACTGTGTAAAACTGCGTTTCAGTTCATCTATCTTTTTATCAATCTCGTCTGATTTAAGTTTTTTAAGGCAATCGGCAAAGGTCTTTAAGTTTACCTCGCCGTCCATATTGTCGCCGTGGTCAAGGTCTATAACCCTGTCAAGCTCCGCCCTTTCCGCCGAGCCGTCGTCAAAAAATTCAAACAGCTCTGGTATGGAAATATTTTCGTCAAACATCCGCTTGGAGCGGATATATCCCGCGATCAACATATGAACCTCGTCGTCAAACGGGACATCTTCTATATTTAAGTCCTTTGTATAGGGGGCGTCAAACAGAAAAGCGGCTATGACAAACCTCGAAGCTTTTCTGTGTGCGTCAGACTCGTCCTTTTTTACCGCGGGGGGAGCGGTATCCCTTTCCTCTTCAGGCGCAGGCTCAGACTGCAGATCTCTGTTTAAAGATTCGTAGCTTATACCTGTTTCGTCCCGCAATTTTTTTAAAAGCATCTCCCTTTCGGCGGCGCTTCCTACACCCTTTATTATGCGCAACGCGTCAGAAACGTATTTAACCTTTTCTTCGGGCTTGTCCAGATCAAAGGCTCTTTTGCTTACCGTCATCTTGTAATCGGTGAGAGACATAGCGCCGTCGAGGCATTTCTGATAGCCTTCGGCGCCGTAGGTTTTTATCACGTCGTCAGGGTCAAGCCCTTCGGGAAGGGGCACAACCTTTACCTCAAGCCCCTCGCTCTTTAAAATTTCAAGCCCGCGCATATTGGCCTTCTGCCCGGCGCCGTCGCCGTCGTAGCTTATGTATATGGTGTTTGCATACCTCTTTATAAGCCTCGCCTGGTCCTGCGTGAGCGACGTTCCCATGCTCGCCACAACGTTTTTAAAACCGCCCTGGTAGAGCGAAATGGTGTCCATATATCCCTCAACCATTATTACACTGTTTACTGTCTGGCCGCGTTTTAATTTTTTTAGGCCGTTGATATTGTAAAGGGTCTTACTTTTATTAAAAACTGCCGTCTCCCTTGTGTTTTTATACTTGGCGAAATCGGTCTTTTTAAGCGCCCTGCCGCCGAAGGCTATAACCTGCCCGAACGCGTCTATTATAGGGAAGATAAGCCTGCCGCCCTGCGAGTCGGTAAGCCGCCCTTCGGCCTCGTTCACCGCCCCGCTGGCTATAATATCCTGCTTTGAATAGCCCTTTGAAAGCAAAAATTTAGGCAGATCGGTGTAATTGAGGCTGGCGCCGAGCCCGAACGCGCGGACTATGTTAGAGGGGATTTTTCTTGAAAGTATGTACTCTATGTGCGCATCCGCCTTGCCCGAATTTAAGTTATTAAGGTAAAAATGCGCGCTGTCGTTAAGTATTTTAAGGATTGTATCCCGCTTTTTCTTTAAAGCCACCGTCTGTTCGTTGTCGTAAGCTTTTTGCGGGATGGTAAGTTTGGCCCTTTCGGCGAGTATCTTTACCGCGTCCACAAAGTCGCAATTTTCCATCTCTTTTACAAGAGTTATCACATTGCCCGACGCGCTGCAGCCGAAGCAGTGGTAAAACTGCCTGCCTTCGTCCACGTGGAAAGAGGCTGTTTTTTCATGGTGAAACGGACAGCACGCCCAATACGTACCGCCCTTCTTTTCAAGGTGCATGTAGCTCCCTGCAACTTCCACTATATCGGTTTTGTCTATCAGAGTTTTTATAAACTCGTTATCAATTCCGCCAGCCATATTTTCCGTTTTTTTACCAATAGTTGCGGCATATTGCCGCGTCAATTTATGAAAGTTCGTCGCCGAACGTCCAGCCCTTAGGCACAAAAAGCCTGTTGAAGGTATATATGGCGTACCTGTCTGTCATAGAGGACAAATAGTCGCAAACAACCTGTTCTATAGGGTAATCGTCGCACAATTTAAGGTATGTAGGCGGCATCGCCGAGGGGTCTTTTACAAAATATTCGTACATAAAGCACAGCATCCGCTCGGCTTTGCCCTCTTCGCCTTGCGCGAACGGCGTGTAATACACCCTTTCGAACATAAACGCGCGCAGCCGCTCGCTCGCGTCCTCCACCTCGGGGCTCATAGAAACTTCGGCTTTGCCCCTGCTGCTTGAATAGATCGATGATATTGCCGTGTTAATCCGCTCTCTGGAAGACGAACCGAGGATTTTTACAATGCTTTCGGGCACGTCGGTCTGCTTTAAAACGCCCGCCCTTATGGCATCGTCAAGGTCGTGGTTTATGTAGGCTATTCTGTCGGCGTAGCAGACGCATTTGCCCTCAAGCGTCACGGGGAAAGATTTATCCTTGTGCTTGTTGTGGTTTAAAATGCCGTCGCGCACTTCGTACGTAAGGTTTAAGCCCTCGCCGTGTTTTTCAAGCACGTCCACCACCCTTAAAGACTGCTCGTTGTGGCGGAAGCCCGCAGGCGAAAGTTTATTTAAAATGCGTTCGCCGCTGTGACCGAAGGGCGTATGGCCTAAGTCGTGGCCTAAAGCTATAGCCTCGGCCAGATCTTCGTTAAGGGCGAGGGCCCTCGCTATGCTCCTCGCTATCTGAGCCACGTCGAATGTATGCGTAAGCCTGGTTATGTAGTGGTCGCCTTCTGGCGAGAAAAATACCTGCGTCTTGTTTTTTAACCGGCGGAACGCCTTGCAGTAAATTATCCTGTCGCGGTCGCGTTGAAAATCCGTACGCATGCCGCACGGCTCTTCGGGGCGTTTTCTCCCCGCGGTGTCCTTCGATTTTTTTGCGAAGGGCGAAAAGAACTCGTCTTCTATGGCGTAAGTACGCTCTTTTAACTCAGGTATTTTTTCTTTCATGTCTTTTATATACGCAAATTTTTTTGAAAATCCTCTTTTTTTAGCATATTTTTATTT
>JAJPXK010000065.1 GCA_021205485.1 Clostridia bacterium
CTTCTACATACTGTAAACAGTAATCTATAGCAGATTGCAGATTTGTAAACGAAGAATATAAACACTGAGTTTCATAATCGACTACATCAAAACCATCCTTTCTACAATAAATCTGCATCAGAATATCAAAAGTCCCTTCCGTCTTATCCATGTTTATACCCGCATCCTCTATGGTAGATATACCAATCACGTTTGTACCGTTTATTTATTACGGCTTCAAATTCAACAGTGTAAAATATAAAGCCACACTTTAAACATTTTCTCTTCCTATAGACTTCTCCGTCCTTAGAATTATTGACAGTATCCATTATTTTTGAATCACCGTCGCAAGTTGGACAATTCATTTTTTATTTCCTCCAAGTTTTGGCTCTATATTGAAGCCGTGTTCAGTAGCAAATTTATACGAATTAAACTCCTTTTTATTCTTTAAGGTATTACTAATACGCAAATCAATACTACTTCGTGTTTTCAAATGATAGTAATATAAATCGACGAAAGGTGTGTTTAGCCTATCAATTCTTCCTGCCGCCTGCTCTATTGTTTTGTACGAATAGCTTTCCGAGTAAAATATAATTGTATCAGTTGTAATGCAATTCCATCCCTCAGCGCCTGCTGTATATTGCACTAAATATACCCAAGAATCACCCTCAGATACAGGCTCGTGCAAATGTCCATTCCACTCAGTAACACTTATTCCAGTGCCTTTAAAAAGACTTCTCAGCAGTTCCAGCTCGTAATCAAAATTGTAAAAGACAATTGCTTTCGGATGTTCTTCAATTATTTCTAACAATTTAGTTTGCTTTGAAATATCAGTATTCACTATCTTTCGAAGAAGATAGCAGAATTCACTTGAATTTTTGATAGGTCTATCTTCATATGGATTCCACTTTGTCCTTATAAGATTCTTGTACTTTGAAATATCATAGCTGACATAAACGTCTTCATGATGAGAAACAGTATTTCGTTTGTACGTCATCATTACCAAAATTGAATTACGTTCCTTTATTAGTCTTCCAGTATTTACAAATCTGTCAACTTTCGGATAGTTAGTAAAGCGACTATAAACAACATGCTCCCGTACGAACTCTGTTTTATTCTTATAGAATCCATTTGCAACAAACACTGGTATGTAGTCCATCCATGTGTCACCGGGTGTAGCAGTCAACAATATCCAATTATTCTTCTTTGTTATTTTGTAAAAAGCCTTTACCCAAGCACCTGAACCAATAACTCGCTGCTCATCAAATATAAAGAAGCTGTCCTTTACATCAATGTACTTCTTAATGTTATTCCACGAATCAACAACGACATTATTGGAATATAAATTGTTTTCTTTCTTCGTTGACAGCAAAAAAGGAATTAACTCATTCTCCCATTCCAAAGTGTCTCGTTTTTTGGCTGTAGTGATGATATACAAATCTTGGATGTGAATATCATCCATGCAGGTATACTCGTCACAATCCAAATCACCGCCCTGTTCTTTGTAATAGTAAGCCAACGCAGTTCTTGATTTTCCGACGCCAACACCACCGCATAATATCTTACCATTTGATAATAGGTCAATAGCCTTTCTTTGATGCTCTCTTAAATTAAATAATGGCATTTTTCACCCGTTTTCATTACTGCTTTTCATGAGAATATCCATACTATGTAAAGCTCTTCTCACAGCCCAAATTTCTGTAAAGTACACCGGAGTAAACCAATACTTTGACAAGTCATCATTACTCTGCATAGGATCTGCTAGCGTATCACCAATTTTAATATATCCAGCGCAACCTAATAATGATAATTGCAGGTAGCACATGAGACCGACAACTCTGTCTATGTCTTGCCCTAGGAACAGAATATAATTCTGGAAATTCTTACCTTCTTTATTGTAGAGCTCTTTAGCGACATTGGCGCCAGCAATTAATGTTGCTCCTGCGCCGCAGCATGGGTCATGAATAGTAGAGAAACCATATTCATTAACGTGACCACACACTGAAGGAATCGTCATCATTGCCATCGTTCTGCAAATATCATAAGGCGTAAAAAACTGTCCTGTATATTGGTTTCCGAAATCTAAGCCCATATAAATAGAACCCAAGAAATCTTGTTCAGGATCATTTTCTAAGGCTAAAGCCAGCTTTGCAAATAGTTTAGGAAATAACCTTCGTTCTTGCTTATCGTATTTACGAATCGTTGAACAATACTCTTGCTCTCGCTTTTCATAATTAGTTTTGTCTACGGAATTGGAGATTGCACAGGCACATAACGAAATATAATCCTGCCACACCGTCCACGAGTTGTGATTACGAGCTAATATTTTAAATGTTTTCAAGAAATCATTGATGTCGTTTGTCTTCATTTTTTCTCCTTTCATTTAACGATTTACACAACACCAAAAATATAAAAGAAAGGTCAGCCTATTATTTCAGGCCAACCCTTCTTTTTCATTTATTAAATTGTTAAAAAGGTAAATCGTCTGGTCCTTCAAGTTTAGAATATTTGTCAGCAAATTCGTCTTCTATGATTGTAACGTACATAGTCTTTAAATATGCTTTAACTCCCGTCTTTACACCATCTTTACCAGCCACTTCCCAATTATAAGGACGTATAGTCAAGTCGATGTTTTCAATCTCGGCGTAGTCTAAGCTGCCAATACTATCCGCATCCAGCATCGTCTTGTTCTTTCTGGTAACAAGGAACACTTTAGGTGGAATATTGTCATAGCTTACCGCTACCTGAATATAAAACGTAGGAGCATCACCGTCATCCCTAGGAGGAAGTGCTCTTACATTCCACCCGTCATTGGCGAGTTTGTTTGCGTACTTCTCATCGTCAAGTACTACACAGAAATTTCTTGCACCTTTCCTGTTGTACTTACTTTCAGTACCAGAGAAATTGCGGAATATAATTTTAGCATTTTCAATGCTGATGGTATCAATTACCTTACTCATAGTCTGCCTCCTGATTAATACCTTTTACGGTCTTCTAAATATAAATCTTCGTCAGTTTTATCCCAGATTGCTAAGCGACTTTGAAGACTCACAGCATATTGCTGCATGTTGCATAACTGTTCACGCATCAGTTCACGCATATGACGTGAGATATTAAGACCTAAAATATCTTCGCTAAACAACGTCCTTGTAAGCTTGACAATCTTTTCAGACAGCTCCGCAAGTTCGTTTTTTACTCTTTCCTTTGCGGTAAGAATTTCTTCCGCTGCTAACATAGTAGTTGATTTCTCATCTTCAATCATTTTTAATTTTATCTCCTTTCTTTTTAGATTTTAAATTTATTAATTCAGAAATATCATAGCCTAAGTCACAATCAAAGTGAAAATCGTCACAGCTAAAGTGTTCGCATGTATCGCAATCAACACCAGATACGTCACTGCAAGGTGGATGCCAATACGGAACTGCTGAGTTTGAAATATCATCCGTATCGTTGGATACAAACCATTCAAAGTCTCCGTATGATGAAATCGTATCCACGGCATCGTTAATCAGTTTTTCGTAAAACGAAATATCAATGTCCTCTTCTTTATGAAGCTGCTTGACCATCTCTGATTCCATCCAACGATAGCCAGTAGACCCTGCTGCTGCGTATTTTCTATCATTATTCACTCTATAGAGAATTCCTGCATTACTGCCTGAACGCATTGGAGTAAATTGCCCTACTCTTCCTATAAAGTGCATATTATGACCTTTTGCTATCTTAGGTTCGAGCTTGTCCTTAATATCAATGTACTGTTGCTCGGTAATTTTTTCTTTCTTATATGAAGCTAACGCCTTATCCAGCTCATTTTCGTACTGGCTGACGTCAGGTAAAGACTCATTCATATCCAAATATAAATCACCCTTCTTTACTTCAAATGTTTCGCACATATCACTAAAGACAATCTGCTCTTTGCTAAACAGTTTTTTAAATAAATATGGAACAGCAAACTGTTTGCCCGTAGCTGTCCATTCTCCTGCATGCTTACCGTCCTTATACCTTGCAATATAAACGGCATCATTTACTAAGCACATGCGTTCATATGTAGCCTCATGCTCAAAAGAATATCCATACCGTTTACCAAACTCAATTACGAAATCGATGATTTCTTTCGTTGCGTTTGGTATCTTTATAGAGTCCGTCTTAATGTGAGCTACTGTAAAGCCTCTCTGTTGTACAGCCTCTTTTAAATCAATCATAAACAAAGCACCGCGTTTTGCTACGATGTTATCGACATTACGAATATCACGGAACGGGTTATCGAAGCTTGCAGAAGTCAATCCATATACCGAATTAATAGCCGTCTTTAATGCGTCAGCAAGCTGCTTCGCCGTCAACTCACCGTTAATTACTTTCTGAATATAAGGTGTTAATTTACCGTTAAGCATATTATTTACTTCTTGCCAAGCTTCGTGCTTTATACTAACCCTACCGTCTACTATTTCTTTAAATGCTTTAGTAAACCTAGGACCAAATAAACACTCAGCAATAACACTATGCGGATGCATAGAAGCAATATCAAGAAGAGCTACATTTGTATACATTCCCGGTTCTGCATAGACATAACCGCCTTCTCCTACTTCTTCGCCTTTGTACAGCGATTTGCCGCCTTCAAAAGAATATCCATCAAAGTAAGGAAGTAAGCTCTTCTTTTCACCATGCTTATGCTTCATCATCTCAGGACAAGCATCCTTCAAGAAAGCTAAAACATCAGAGTTAAGCTTATAGACTGGCTCTGCCAAGTTTCTGTATTGGAATTCACTCTGCGGTTTTCTCTCGCTGCCAAATATAATTTTGGTAGTTAAGGTGTTTGTCGTATCATTAACCGACAGTCCTGCTAAGTCAGCCAATATCTGCCGAGCCGTCCAATCCGCTGATAAATAGTCAAACGCCGCTTCTGTTGCAATGACGTCATTATCACAATACTCAGCAACCTTAACCCACTGCTCTTTAGGTACAGGCTTATCCCAAGGAAGTCCAAGCTCCTGATGGTGAATTCCCATCTCAACTTCTAACTTTTTAAGACTCTTTTTGTTGCCTGCTGAAGCAAAGTCATAAATATCAGTGTAAGAGATGTTGTACGCTTCACCGAATAGGTAGTTCGAACCTCTTTCCGCACTATTGATAATTTTGCTTGACAAATTGTAGAGCTGTTCTTCGTTATACCCCATCAACCTTGCATATAATATGTGGTTATCGTAACGTCTGCAGTTGAAACCGACTAAACGAAACTTCATTAAAGTCTCTATTTCCAGCGGAGTAGGATTTATCATACGAACGACAGGATTTTCTTTTCCTCTTAATTTCCAGTTTACGATGAAGAGATTAGGGAACACTTCTACATCGTAGAACACAAGTTCCGCATCATCGTTCTTCACATTGTCTGAAATATCATCGGATTTGAACTTCATTTTATTAACGAGTTTAATGCAGTAATCAGCGTTATTTGTGCTGTTCGCAGCAAAAGCTAATACCGCATTTCGCATATCAGATACATCGTATTTAACATTCGAAGAATATGCATCCTCTAATATCTTATAGATGAAATCGATACTCGGTTTTGTTGCAGGGTGAATTTCCTTATTTAGATTTCTTTTTATGGATGTACGGATTCCTTTTTCGTTTTTAATGCCTTCAAAATTTACCACTTTGTTTTCTCCTTTCATTGGTAATCCTGAACTTATCGTTGCAATCGGAAGATTATTACATTTCGTAAGTTTCCTTCTGAGAGAGCTGTTGCCAGTAAATATCTTTATTTCGATACTATCACTGTAAACACGACTGACCTTTGTTACATCGCCATTGTAAATATAATGCAGATGCAAACCACCGCCTTTACTTAATTCACCATAGGTTGGCGGCCACTTGCTGGCTTCAACATAGTTCAGCTCTGGAACTTTTTTGCCAGTACTGTCACGAATATCAAAGTCTATTACAATGTGATTTTCAGGTAACTTAACATAATGTAATTTTGATGTATCTAAATCTTTTAATGTTGTGTTTACCTTACTCCACTCTTTTTTAGGAGTCTCATTTGCGGATGCATACTGAGCGGGCAAATCCTTACAATACTCATCAAATATAGAATCTGTAAAGTCAAAACTTATTGTTTGAAATTGAGATTCTGGAATATCATTCTCTACCTTCTCATCAAACTTGTCTGCCCTGAACCCCATATAGTAGCTTCTAACTCTCGTACCGTCGTCAGCACTGTACCGCTCTCTATACTCTCTAAAGTAGTTTTTTAACTCTTCTTTAAATAACCTTTGCGGTAAAGGAAAACTTACTTTCGCTTCGTCGCAATATGTCTTGTACATTTCCCAAGCAGCTTTAAGCGAAGTTCCATTCTCTTTAGAAAATATATTGTAGGAGTCCATTACAAAGTTATAGAAATCGTTTGAAGCCCCAAGCATTGATATAGGTACATAATCATCGTACATTCCGGGATTGCTCAAATATAAATCGTAGCAATGAGAAGCTATGCCACCAAGTTCAAATTTTATTTGGCCTATGACTTTTTTATACTCCCTTGAATCAAGTTTATTTCCTGAGGGAGATACATCTATCAATCTTCTTATGAGACCTGACTTGGCATCAGTAATCTTAACTGGTTTATTAGTACCCATAAATAAAAAACATTTAAAACGATTAGCATACGTCGATTTAAACTTTTCATTCACCGTCATAAGTTCATGAGAAACGAGACTATTCAGCCGTGTATTATCTTCAATTCTGGAAAGGTCACCATCGTGTTGTATAGCGACAAGAGGATTAGCCTTGAATGCTTCCAATGCGAATGTGTTATTTGTTGAACCTAACGCTTTTGCATCAAATACAGAGTAATATCCGTCAAATAATTGCTGAATTATGTTAAGGACTGTTGATTTACCCGTACCAGCCGCACCGTATAATACAAGAAATTTCTGTATCTTTTTTGAATCGCCTGATACAACTGCACCTATCGCCCATTCGATTTTCTTTCTCTCAGCATCAGAATATAAAGTTGACATAAGCTTGTCGTAAGCAGGAGTCGGACACTTTTCAAGCGGGTAGTTCAATTTTTTGCTTGCATAATCCTCTTTTTTAGTAACGTCATTCAAGAATATAATTTTTTCGTCAAGCATATGAAATGAATCTCTCATTTGCTTCTGACAATACTTGTGCCACGAGTCTATCATTCCTGTTTCCGAGTCCCACATATGTAACACTTTCGTATGCGAATCGAACTTGTCTTTATTCTCTTTTGCGAAAATATCAAGCTCTTGGTCAATTAATTGCAATGCATCTTCTTCGTCCGTAGACCACAGTTTTTTCCCTTCTATCCAAATGGCATAAAAATCACCGCCGCGAATCATTAAATCTTTACTTTTTTTAATAATGAATTTAGGGTAGATCTCTAATACACCGCGTTGCCTGCTGCGTGTAGAAATCAATAAAAAATCCAACATATTCGTTTAGTCCCAAAGAATTTGCCCCATGGGAATACCCTCCTTCATTTTTAAAAATATCAAATTGTTTTTTGCACGTCATACACTTTAATCCTTTAGCATAATCAAATATCCAGAATGGAATCAAGATACCAACACATTTGGTGCCATATCTCAACTTGACGTAAATCGTATTTACAATTTCTAATAATGAATAGTCCTCCTTCGCCATCTCTTGAATATTTTCGGTCAAGAAACCTATGAACAATTTGTTTACAAGTTTTTTCATCGTAAATATCATTGTTCATAGGCTCCAAACCAAGATTTTCTAACATTATCCAGAACCATTTGCTAATCCGATTTCCTTTCTCAGGATCGTCCATTATGTTTTCTTCGCAACGCAGTGCCAAAGCCACAATCATTTCTAATACGCTACAGGGATATATATCAATGTATGTAGCAATCATCGACTGCCCATACCCGCATTCATCGCCAAACCGATATCTCAAATCAATGCCGTCTATTGCGCGGTTTTCATCCATATCGATTAAAACCTGAAAATCCGTATTATGTAGCATTTCGAATAAACGAGTATATGAACGCCAAATATGACTACTGTTACTTACAATAATGCAAAGCCATTCAAAATATTGATTAGACAAATTTTCTCTGGTCATTCAGATATCAATCCCCCTTTTTGCTAGACGAAGGATATTGGCCTACAACTTCTCTGTAAGTTCGCTTGTCATACACAATTTCGTAATCGCATTTAAGCTTGCTATTCCTAACGTGTACAACATCGGTACTGTGGCTTTCGAGTGCTGTAAGACATTTACTTCCAACTGTAGAAGGAATATCAGTTACTTCGTCCTGATCATCAGCAAGGACACCATCGGCGTAATAACTTAGCCAAACTGATTCATAGTCTTCAAGCGTATCAAATTCATCAGATGAGATTACACGAATAATATCCGTGCTTTCATCCTTTTCCTTCTGTGAGATTGACGGAGTATCAAGCGATGATTTGTACACCTTGGAATAATCAAAATATCCACTCTTACTATCGTCCGTCTCCTTATCGGAAACTTTCTTGCTGGCAGATGATGACAAAGCCGAATCGTCTTTATCCTCAGCTTTCTTTATGCCATCGACTTTCTTAAAAGTGCCTATCTTCTTTATAGACTCAATTTCTTTGCTGAGTCTGGCATTAAATTTCCTTTTAAGGAAAATATAAGTAACTGCACCACCAACTAATCCGCTGATAGCTATAATCGCTGTGGCTTTGATCGTATTATTCATCGTCAAGCACCTCTTCCTCTTTTTCGTTTTTTATTGTCATAATAGTCAACGCTAAGCCGCCTAATAGCATAGATGTACTTATAAGAGCTCCACCAACTATATGTCTTTTAGTCTTTGTGTTCAGAATATAATTAATAGCATTAAGAACGTTATTAATAATGTCAAGCATTGGTTTAATCATCCTTATAAAGAACGGATACACAGCTTACAAAACATATTCCA
>JAJPXK010000154.1:0-351 GCA_021205485.1 Clostridia bacterium
TAACGATATAATTTTTTTCCTTACCGACAAAGTACGCGGCATTAAATCATTGGTAGCATTTTTTATAGATATTTCTATCCAACTATCAACATCACTACAAGAAATATAATTATATTTTACATTTTCATAAAACTTTTTAATTATATTTAACAATTTATTATCCAAAACTTCACCTCTTATCATTTGTTTTATTTATTATAATATTTTATCTAGTAAAAGTCAATATCGTATTTTTTATCATCCGCGTCCCGTTTTTGGTACATTGACAATAATTTTACAAATATTTTCTGTAAATATCTGCTACGTCTTCATCGTTCAACACAAAAATTATACTGACCTGATTTTCATCCG
>JAJPXK010000154.1:361-8863 GCA_021205485.1 Clostridia bacterium
CTAGCCAACCACGTTATAACCTTTTCCGCCGTCTGCTAGTGAGTAAAGCCGTAATGCCCCGTCCCTAACGCAGGCGCTAAAATATTGCGATACCCGCGCTCTTTTGCCGCAGCCATTATATTTGCATACGTTTTTAAAAGCAACGCTTCGGCTTCTTCATAATTTCTATAATCATAACGCCTTGGCCCTTTGGCAAAAATTATTTCGCACGGCAGGTTAAAACCGGGAGTTACACGCACTTCCGCGGTTTTCATCATATTCGGCTGATTATATTCGTCCGTAATACCAAAAGTCTCGCGTGTATATTTTTCAAGTTGCTCTCTGCCGGCTTTATCGAAAATAGCGCCGCAGACACCGCTTCCATATCTCATCCACGGATTAGAGGCGTTTACAACCGCGTCCGCCTTTTCAAGCAACTTATCGTCAACGATATTTCCTGTAATAATTTCAATTTTACTCATTTACATTACCCCCTTTTCAGGCCGATGCCATAGCTTAAAAAACTACAAGCGGCAAAAAATATGACCTTTATTATACCTATATTATAACCCCTTCTATGCGACAGATAAAGTACATTGCGTGTCTGCGAAATTTTGGAGCAAATACCACGTGATACTTGTATTTATATTTACAATGTGATAAACTTAATTCGACCATCGTTGGTTTTCTCCTTTGATTTTTATTTGCGGTTGGTAGCCACATCTATTATATCAAAGGAGTATTTTTTTTGCAACGCTTCCGCTTTTATTCTGACCACTCGCTTTAAGAGTAGTTTTCTTACAACAAAAATAACCAATTACCCATGCGATATTGCAGGAGTAATTGGTTTTAAGAGATTAAATAAGAAGTGAACTGCGTATATTAATTAAAGTAAAACCGTCACTGCCTGTCCGTCAGTACATCGGGATATATGATACCGATGCAGAGATTGTCATCATTATAAAAATCATACAGCATGCTATTGCGCCCGTCCATACGTTGCCCGTAATCTTGTAGAACAGCCTGTTGAATATTGGCAGTATAAACATCATTACGACCAGCGCGAATACCATGTTTACATACAACCATATCTCCGTACCGTTACCCCAGTAACCGTAGAAAGGCGTGCCCGTGGTAAAGTAGCAGACGTAATTTATAAGCAGTATAAACGCAAGCCCTACACTGTTTGCAAGCGCGCCTACAAGCATGACCTTCCATTCCTTCCAGCCCTCTCTGCCTATGCTGCAGTTTACGCGGATAGAGTTAGATATATAGAATATAAAGATAATAGGGATATACTCAAGCGCAGTGACAAACATCCTTGCATTTAACGGCGCCGCCGAGATAAGCATAAAGCGGAAATCCTGATGGAAACACCAATAACTTATCTGATCCATAAGGTAGAACGCACAGAACATTATTACTGCAAGCAATATTGCTTTAAGCACGTTAACAAGCACGCTTACCCCGCCCTTGCCGCTATCGCGGCGTATCATAATTGCCTTGAACTTATCCCAGTCGTAAGCGGGCGGATTGTGCGTAATTTTAGATTTTATAAGCTCGTAAAGGTTTTCTAAAAGCCCTATGCCGAAGAAGAGCGCAAGACCTATCGCGCCGTTTATTGCCGCCCACAGCAGTATGGCGTTTATCATCCTTGCGGGGAACACAAAGGTATACACGCTTGCAGAGTTGCCCGTAGGGAATATCTCTATCGAGAGATTTGCAAGGGGGATATAGTCCAGGCAGGCTATTATGGCGGTTAAAATCATGGTAGACCAGAAGATAATCTGATGTCCTGCGGATTTAGGTTTTGCCTTTACGCCGTCAAGCGGTTTTGCCGTTGCCACCGTCTGCACGCCTCCTCCGCCGTCTGTTTCTGCGGTAACGGAGCTTTCGCCCATTATCGGCGGTACACTGTCGCCCCATTCGTCGTCTTCTTCGGGAAGAGCGTCGGGCTGTTCGTTTGCCTTTTTGATTTTAGCAAAGAAAGGTATCTTCATAAGTACGGCGCACAGCGAAATTATGAACGTAAACGCCGCCGCAAGCGCAAGCCCGTTAGAAAATTCTTTACCGAACCATATCTGGCTTGTACCGCTTAAATCAGAACCCATGTCAAGCGTTTCGTTAAAGAAATCTACGGTATTTGCGATGCTCGTTTTGTCGTACATTTCAAAGCAGTGATTTATCTTTTCACGGTGTATTATCCTGTAAGTGCCGTCTGATATACTTCCGTAGCCGTAGTCAAGGGAAACCGTGGAATAGTTGTTGCTTGCGCCGTTTACCTCGTTGATAAAACGCAGCGCTATTACTTCAAATGCGGTGGTATCTGACTGGTACCTGAACGCGCCTTCGTCATAGTAAGCATAGGAAAGCGCCGCATTGCAGTTGAGATTTTTATATTTGTTTGCCGAAGAAACTTTGATATAGCCCGATATATATACCGATTTTATAATACTCTCATCGTAGCTGCTGCCCGACATATCCGCAGCCAGTGTGCACACGTTGCCGCCGCCTGCCGAATGGCCTACCGCGCCGAAGCGGTCTCTGTCAACAAACTTGAAGTCGTCGGTGTTATTGTAGACGTACTGAACAAGGTATTCTATGCCGTTTGCGCCGTCGGTAGACGTCTCGGTAGTGGCGCCCTGGCCGCCGGGGTCAAGACTGAACACTACCGCGCCCCTTCTTGAAAGTTCTATGCAGTACTGTGCCATTGTAGCCTTGGTACGCGTAAAACCTGGTAAAACAAATACAGTAGGCGCAGGGCTATCTTCTGTAGCAGTTTCAGGGACGTACATAGTTACCGAGTATGTGCTGTCGTTTTCCATTACGTACTGTTCGCCGTTAATTTCGCCGTTGTTGTACATAAGGGTCATTTCCCTTGTAAGGGTAAAATCGGACACGTCAACGGTAAAGCCCGAAGTTTCAAACGCCATACCCGACACACCTAATGCGAATATCATGATGAACGATATACACATTGTGATGAAGGATGATGCCAGAAAGAACGGCTTTTTACGTTTTGGTTCTGCCCCCGCAGTAACTTCAACAGGCTCTTCTTCACGGGCAAGCACCTTTATATATTTGTCATCCTTTTTTCTGAAAAGGGCTATGCCCGAAAGGATGAACGCGGGTAAACATACTATGCTGAATATCCAGCAGAAAAGCAGTTTGAGCCACTCTTTTTTAGGTAATTTAACGTTCGCGATTTTTCCCCTTACAGAGGTAATCACAAACGCATCGTACAGGCTTACAAGCCCGAACGCAAGGAAAATCCAGTAGATATAGCTCACAGCCGAAAGCGCGTACGCACATGCCGCCGCTATTATCCACAGCGCGCTGAATATGTAAAGACATATATATGCGGCTTTAAGAAGATTTTTCTTCAGATTCATAAATTACCCCCTTACTATGCCGCAAATATTGCCCGTACTTCGTCTGTCTGAAGCCACTCAAATATAAGATTAGTAAGCGGATCATCGGTGAGTCTTGCTATATTGCGGGACTTTTCTCCCATGGTGTAATCATCTACTAATTCTAATGTTTCTATCTTACCTGTTGAGGTAATATTACTGCCCATACCTAAAAGAATATCAACGTCGCCGTCTGTATTTACAGCTGTACCTACTTCTGCAACAGAGTAATCTGCCGAATACGATCTTATGGTTACAGTTACGTCGGTAATGCCGAGTTCTTCAAGATAAGTATTTAAAGCTGTTTCAAATGCAGCCATTATTGTAGAGTCAAGACCTGTTGTAGATGTCTTTGCATACCAGCCTATAACCACGCTTGTATCATATGTAGGCGTTGCAAGGTAGCTTAAGCCGTCGTCCGTCTGAACCCAGCTGAACACCGCATTTACAAGAGTACTGTCGGTTATACGGGTAATGTAACGAGACTTACCGCCCATTGATATATTGCTTACATGTTCTATATAATCAGTGCCTTCTGTCATGCCGCCCGTAGTGCTGATATTTTTACCCCAGCCAAGCATTATATCCACATCGCCGTCCGCCATTATTGCCGCACAACTTGTTGCCACGTCACCGTCGTATGCGCGGAGCAATACAGTTGTTGTATCGTAGCCGTTTGTTGTAAGGTACTCATTTATGCCTAAATTGAAGTTGTAAATTATAAGGTCATTAAGACCGCTTGTGCCTACAAGGTCATACCAGCCGATTACAAGGTCAGCCACCGTTATTGTGTAAGCTGCGCTTGTAACGCCCTCTGCCGTTGCCGTTATAGTTACCTCGCCCGATTTAACGCCTGTAACTACGCCGTCCGTAACGGTTGCGATACTTTCATCGCTGCTTGCCCAGGTTATATCGCCGCTGTATTCGGTTACGCCGTCTGTCATTGCAACGGTTGCCGTAAGCGTTCTTGTGCTGCCTGTTTTTACTGAATCAGAATTTTCATTGCTGATTGTAACGGCGCTTACCGTCACGGGCGCCGCATCCTGCGTTACCTCTACCGTATACTCGCCGCTTACGCCGTAAGCCGCAGCCGTAATGGTAACCGCGCCTTCAGCTATACCTGTTACCACACCGTCTGCCGAAACTGTAGCCACGCTTTCGCTGCTGCTTGTCCATGTAATTGCATTGCTGTTGTATACAGAACCGTCGTTTACTGTAAGCGCAGCCGTAAGCGTAATGCTTGAATCTACGGCAACGGAAGTTGCACCGCTGATAGTTACTTCACTTACTGTATATGCGGAATTGAATATTACGCGCACCTCGTATGTCTGCATCCACTCGAATACTGTTACGGTAAGTTCTTCATCGGTAAGCCTTGCTATGTTGCGCGATATGCTGTTTATGTAGTAGTCATCTATGCGTTCAAGCGTTGTTATTCCGCCCGACGAAGTAATGTTTTTGCCCATACCTATAAGTATGTCAACGTCGCCGTTGCTGTTTACCGCCGCGCCAACTTCGGCTACAGAATAGTCGCCCGAATATTCCCTTATAAGCACGGTTGAAGCGCTGCCTATCGATGTAAGGTAGGTATTTAACGCCGTTTCAAACGTTGCCATAAGGTCTGCATCAAGACCCGTTGTAGCAGTCTTTGCATACCAGCCTATGACAAGGTCTGCCGTCTCTGACGGAGTTTCAGGTTCTACGGGGTCGGAAGTATCGCCCGACGCGCCGTACTCTGCCAATATCCAGGTGTATACAATGTTGCAAAGGTCGGTATCTGTAAGCCTTGCCGCATAGCGCGCCTTAGAGCCTATCGTTATCTTGCTTGTGTTTTCAAGAATACTGCTCTCGTCCATGCCGCCAGTACCTGTAAGGTTGCTTGTAGAAGACCAGCCTATCATAATATCCACGTCGCCGTCCTTTAATATGGCGGAACACGTAGTGCCTACGTCGCCCGAATAGCCCCTTATTACAATGCTCATCTCTGAAGCGGTATATCCCTGAGAGTCAAGATATGTATACAGATTTTCTTCAAACGCCTCAACATATTCCTCATTTAAGCCCGAAGTTGTCTCCTTATCATACCAGGCTATAACAAGGTCGTTTTCGGGGATTTCCCCGAATATAGCATAAAGGGTAATGCTGTCTTTTCCGTCTTCTATATAGTCCTTTACGTCGTCATAACGGATGAGACCTGTATTTTCTGACAGAAGATCTTCGCTGTCTACACCCTCCGTCCAGTCCTCTTTTACAGACCAGCCGAGGAATCTGTAGCCGTCTTTTGATTGTTCGGGCACTACTGCGTTATTGAAAGTGCTTACGGTATATGTGCCTACGTATTCCCCCTCACATTCAAGTATAACCTGAATTTCTTTCTCTGCGGAAGAACAACCTGCAAATACCATTACACACGCCAATATTGCTATCAGTGCAGAAATGAAATATTTTCTCATTATTTAATCTCCCTTATTTTTTTATTTTACGTACCGTAAACGGTATCATAAGCTATTTGTTTTAAAATTTCTTCATTGGTTGTCTGCGTACTTTCGTAAGTAGAAATGCGCACGTCTATATTTAAAATTGTAGCGGCGTGCACGCATGCAGACAGGAATGCGCCTTCGTAGGAAGGATGCTTGTCGTCATCGGCATAAAGATTTATCGTGCCGCTGTAATCTTCGTAAGCCGCAGTAAACGCCTTGCCCACATAACTTACCTTAAGGTCAAGCGCATCGGCACATTTTTCATATGCCGCCCTTATTTTAGCCTCTGCTTCGGGGATAGTGCAGTTCAGACTTTCCGCAAGGCTGGTATATCCCCAGGTGGAATAAAGGTAAATTTCGCAGTCGTCCTGCGTCTTGTTTATCTTTGTTTTAAGGGCTTCCACAGCCGAATAAAACTCATCGTAATTGTTTATCGGCGTCGTGCTCTGTTCCTGCAATACCACCGCGTCGTAGTCAGAATATGCGTCAAGTTTATCAGCAACCTGTTTGCCGTACTCGTCCGTTTCGTCAGCAAACTGCGTAAGGGTATGCGAACCTACCGTTACCGATTCTGCTATCACCGTCTGTCCTGCGGCATTTGCTATGTTTGCAAACAGATCGGGCATTTCGCGGTAGTAAGTAAAGCTGTTGCCGATAAACAGCACTTTTACCGTCTTCCATATTGCGGGTTCTCCGCTGGCGTCCAGGTACCAATAATAGCCGCCCGCAGGTTTGGTGGCGGAATATGTGTAAACTATCGTGCCTTCACCCGTCGTAACTTCGGTATAGGAATACACCTTTGCGCTTGATTTAAAGGCGCTTACGCCAACCGCTGTAACGCTGTCGGGCAACATAATACTCTTTGCGGCGCACTCGGTAAAGCTGTAATCGCCTATATAGGTGATGCCGTCTTCTATTACTATCTGAGTAACCCTGCCTGACTTGCTGTACCACGGGGCGTCCTTTTTAGACGAATAATCGGGCATTGCCCCCTCGCCCGACACGGTAAGGACAAAACCGTAGCTGCCGTTGTCGGTAAAAGCGGCTGTAACGCTTTCGTTCAGGCTCCACGTTTTATATTCGCTCTCTTCTGCGCATGCCGATACTGCCAGTAGAGAAAAGATTGAGGCAATGACCAGCATTACAGAAATTATTTTTTTTAATGCTTTCATGAGGTTTTTTCTCTGCCCTCTGCCTGCGGCGAATGCCGCAGGCAGAGGGGATATTTTGCGTAGAAAAATATCCCCTCTGCCTGAGGCGAAACCCCCAGCCCGAGGGGATATTTTGCGTAGAAAAAAATTTTTTTATTATGGGTTTATCACCCTCATCCGTCAGCTTACGCTGACACCTTCCCCTAAGGGAAGGCAAGGGTAATCAGTTGCTTATTTTTGAGGGTAAAGTTTACTTACGCCTGTGTCTATTGCCGCCTGAGCCACAGCCTTTGCAACGCTGTCATGCGCCCTTTGGTCATATGCGTACGGCAAAATAAAGTCGCGGGCAAGCTGTTCTTCGCTTACGCAGGCAGCAATGCCCATGGCAGCCGCTTTCATCATCTCGGTATTTACGGTGTTTGCCCTTACGTCCAATGCGCCGCGGAATAACCCGGGGAACACAAGCACGTTATTTATCTGATTTGGATATTCTGAAGATCCCGTCCCCACTATGTAGGCGCCTGCGTCCAGCGCATCAAGGGGGTTGATTTCGGGCACAGGGTTGGCGCTTGTAAACAGAATGGATTTTTCTGCCATACTGCGCACCATATCCTTTGTAATACAGTCGGGCCCGGACACGCCTATTACCACGTCGGCGCCCTTCATTGCGTCAGAAAGCAGGCCCTTTTTATGTGAAAGGTTTGTAACCTTTGCAATTTCCTGCTGGGCGGGGTTTAACGATAAATCTCCCTCTACCAATATGCCGTCAAGCCCGCACATGGTAATGTCCTTTACGCCATAGGATAAAAGGAACTTGGCAATGGCAATGCCAGCCGAACCGGGGCCGTTTATCACTACCTTTATTTCATCAGCCTTTTTATCTGCAAGTTTAAGGGCGTTGATAAGCGCGGCAAGCGTTACTATCGCCGTACCGTGCTGGTCATCGTGGAATACGGGTATATCAAGGTCCTTCTTTAACCTGGTTTCTATCTCAAAGCAGCGGGGCGCAGATATATCCTCAAGGTTAATGCCGCCGAAAGAGCCCGCCATTATCTCTATAGTGCGGATTATCTCTTCCGTATCCTTTGTGCGCAGGCATATAGGGTAAGCATCCACGCCGCCAAATGCCTTAAACAGGGCGCACTTGCCTTCCATCACGGGCATACCCGCTTCGGGGCCGATATCCCCCAGGCCAAGTATGGCGGTGCCGTCTGTAATTACGGGCACTGTGTTCCACCTGCGGGTAAGTTCAAAGCTCTTTTCCACGTCGGCATGTATTGCCATGCAGGGCTCGGCTACGCCAGGGGTATATGCCAGCGAAAGCGCCTCCCTGTTATCTACGGGTACGCGGCACACTGTCTCTATTTTGCCCTTCCACTCGCCATGCTTTTTTAATGATTCTTCACGATAATTCATTTATTTCCTCCATATTTTTTTACAGAATCTATCCATTTGATAATTTATTGCATTTTTTTATAATTT
>JAJPXK010000109.1 GCA_021205485.1 Clostridia bacterium
CTCTCGTAAAGCATCAATCACTCCTTTTTCAGGCGCAGGCGGAAATATTTTCCCGACGCTGCGACGCTGTGTTTCACTATTATATAGTCTATTATATAATAGTGCAAAAGAAAAGTCAACGAATTAACTCAAAAAAAAATGGCATAAAAGTAAAAAAGACAGTCTACTATGCCTCAACGACTGCCTTTTTACCTGCCTTGTATCAAATTTATCTGTATAACGAGCCGTCGGGCATAAAAACATAGGCCTGGCCGTTGCTGTTTGTATAGCAGCTAAGCGTTCCTTCCGCCTTGTCGCAATCGCTCAAAGAATTAAAAGCCGCATGCAGGGCGGAAAGTTTCTGAGTATCGTATTCGCCTAAACCTACAAGCCTTAACGTTGTTCCGCAGTAGAGGCCGAACTCTGCGATGACGCCGCTTTCGCTTTTAACTACGTTAAGCGTTTCTACAACAGAACGGAGAGCAGAAAATTCCTCTTTAAAAAGCGAAGCTATCTCAACGGCCTCCGCCATAAACCCGTCCGCGGAAACAAGCACGTTAGGGCAACTGTCAAGATTGTTGATATTTTCCGTCTTTGTCGCAATATATTCGCCGTTATAGTCATAAACGAGGTAACTTCCGTCCTCTGAAAGAACGGCGAAGGCCTCTACCCTCTCCTCAACGGTTACATTTACGGTGCAGGGGTATACCTTTTCCGCCGAAACAAACCTCGCATAGCCGTCTTCGGGAATGAGAGAAGAAATATCGTCTTCATCCACGCCTAAAAGGTTGCTGCCGGTAAGCGACGAAAGCTGAGTTTTCACCTTTGAAACGGAATCGGAAAAATTCTGGCTTTCGCCCGCCGACGACGAATAACTTATTACCGCGACGTTTATATTCCTCACCGCAAAAATCACGCTTACGCCTATTGCGGCGGCGGCGACGAACACGGCCGCGAGCATTATTACTATTGCCCTTCTTATGTACTTCATATTTTTACCTTATATTCAAATTGGCGTACGGACGATATCCGCGCCGAGATTTTTCAGTTTATGCTCAAATTGCCCGTATCCGCGGTCTATGTGAGACAAATCCATAACTTCGCTTGTTCCCTCTGCCGCGAGGGCGGAAATTACGAGGGCTGCCCCTCCGCGAAGATCGCAGGAGGCTACCGAAGCCCCTTTAAATTTATCTATCCCCCTCACGAACGCATTCCTCCCGGAAACGGTGATGTCCGCGCCCATCTTGCGGAGTTCGGGTATGTACTTGAAACGGGTTTCGAAAAGATTTTCAGTGACGATAGAATTTCCGCAGCATATGCAGCACAAAGCCGTCATCTGCGCCTGAAGGTCGGTAGGGAACCCGGGGTAGGGCTGAGTTTCTATAGATTTTACTGAAATTAGCTTCCCGAACCTCTGCAATTTTATTTTATCATTTTTTACAGCTAGTTTGCAACCGTTTTCCCGTAATTTATGTAAAAGCGAGCTGATATTTTCTGCGGAAATCCCGTCCGCCTCTATCTCTCCCCCGCACATCGCCGCGGCGATGAGAAAAGTGCCCGCCTCTATCCTGTCGGAAATAGGAAGATACTCCCCTCCGCTTAAATTTTTCACCCCCTCAATTATTATTGTGCCGCTGCCTGCCCCGCAGACTTTGCAGCCTATGTAATTTAAAAACCTTTGCAGGTCTTCTATTTCTGGCTCGCGGGCGGCGTTTTTTATCACCGTCGTACCCTCGGCCTTCACCGCCGCGAGCATTATATTTTCGGTCGCCCCTACGCTCGGGCAGTCAAGCATTATCTCGTTGCCCGTAAGCTTTTCGCAGTTGCAAAGAATATAGCCGTTCTGTTCGGTAATTTTAACGCCTAATCTTTTTAATCCGTTAAGATGCAGATCTACGGGACGCAAGCCTATATCGCATCCGCCGGGATAGGCTATCTTCGCCCTGTGAAAGCGGGAAATCACCGGACCTAACAGAAAAATAGACGAACGCAGTTCGTGAGCGAGGGCGCCGGGGATTTCGCAGCAGTCGGCGGAAGAGCTGTCTATTATTATGTCGCATCCCTCGCAAACCGCCTTGCAGCCAAGGCAGCCGAGGATTTTTACCATGTTTTTTACGTCGGATATCTGCGGAATATTCAGTATTCTTACCCGTTTATCGGTAAGCACCGCGGCGGCAAGTATAGGCAAAACCGAATTTTTTGCCGTCTGGATATTCACGCTTCCGTATAGTCTGTTACCTCCGTTTATAATATATTTTTCCATATTATCTCCGAGTATGTAAATACAAAAAGCGAGACGGGTCGCATTTATGTTTTAATAATCCATTATACGGCGAAAAATTTTTTATTGTTAACCGTCCCTCGATATGTTATAGAGTACGCCCGCGGAAGCCATGGTTATTATAAGCGAGGTGTTTCCGCTTGAAATAAGCGGAAGCGGCAGCCCCGTAGGCGGTATGGTCCCGCTTACCACAAGGGCGTTTATTATAACCTGTATCCCGTAGACGAGGGTAAACCCCGCCGCGAGCAGATAACCGAATCGGTTTTTACACCTTGCCGCTATTCTGAACCCCCGCCATATAATAAAGCCGCAGGCGGCGAAAAAGACCAAAAGGCCGATAAAACCGAGTTCTTCCCCTATGACTGAAAGTATAAAATCGCTCTCGGCGAAGGGCAAAAAACGGTATTTTTGCGTAGAATTGAACAGACCTACGCCGAAAAAACCTCCGTTGCCTAAAGCGTACAGCGACTGTATAAGCTGGTAACCTTCGTCCAGCGGAGATGACCACGGGTCAAGAAAGGCGCTCAGCCGCTGAAGCCTGTAGGGTTCTATTATTATCAATACGGGTATCGCGATAAGGCAGGGCACAAGCACAACCACAAAGGTTTTTATGCTCGCCCCGCTTAAAAACACAAGTGCGAGCATAAGAAGCCCTACGCACATAGTAATGGACATATTAGGTTCTAAAATTATCAGAACGCAAAACACGGCCCCTACGGCGAGAACGGGCAAAACGCCCCTGATAGTCTTTACCTTTTTGTAATTTTTTGAAAAGTAAGCGGCGGTAAAAAGGGCGTAGGCGTATTTGGCCACTTCAGAGGGCTGGATGGTAAACGAGCCGAAGCCTATCCACCTTGTCGCGCCGTAGTTTGTTACCCCTACGCCCGGAACAAATACTAAAACAAGCAATACCGCGGCGATAATTACGGCGGGGTATTTAAATTTTTCAAGTTTGCGATAGGGCACAAAACACATCGCCGCCATCGCAACAAAACCCGCGGCCGCACCGATAAGCTGTTTTTTAACAAAGTAAAATTTATCGCCGTACTGGACTTCGGCGGTATAATAACTTGCGGAATAAATCATCACACAGCCGAAGACAACCATAAGCGATACGCAAATTAAAAGCGGGATGTCTCCCGCCCGCTTTCTTTCGCCTAAAAGCCTGTTTTTATCCAACGCCCTTCACCGCTTTAATAAAGGCCTCGCCCCTTTCTTCATAACCTGAAAACGAATCGAAGCTTGAACTCGCGGGGCTTAAAAGCACGGTCTGCCCCTCTTTAGCCATATGGTCGGCTATGTACACCGCCGTGTAAAAGTCCGTACACATAGAAAGCGAGTTATAGTCATGTTTTAACGCTGCGTCCAATAGTTTTAACCTGTTTTCGCCGTACAAAACGGCGTGGACCACTCTGCTTTCCCGTAAATTTTCAAACAGCGGCCCGTAATCGTAACCCTTATCTTTGCCGCCGAGAAGTATCACCGTATCAGACTTCATACAGGCGACGGCTTTAAGCGTCGCATCCACGTTTGTGCCCTTGCTGTCGTTTATGTACGTCTTTCCGTTTTGCTCGCAGACTTTTTCAAGACGGTGGCGCACGCCTTTAAAATTGCATATGGCTTTTGCCGCTATCTGCAGATCAATGCCTAATGCGTAGGCCGCGGCGACGCAGGCCAACGCGTTATAGATATTGTGCATCCCGCCTATCTGCATATCCTTAGCCGAAAAAACCTTCTCGCCCGCGCAGTAGATATCGCCGTCAGCGTAATACACGCCGTCCGTTCTGTGATCTACCGAAAAGAAAATCACTTCCGCCCTGGTATTTTCCGCAAGCTGTCGCACCCTCTGGTCGTCGTAGTTCAAAACGGCGTACTCGCTCTCGCGGAGTCCGCGTATAAGCTTGCTCTTCAAAAAGACGTAATTTTCCATATTGTAATGCCTGTTTAAATGGTCTTCGGTAATGTTTGTGATCACCGCGACGTGCGGACGGAGGCTGAAAAGCGTTTCAAGCTGAAAGGACGAAACCTCTATCACGGCGTAATCGTCGAATGTGAGATTTTCCACCTCGCCTACAAGGGGATTGCCTATATTTCCGCACATCACGCTGTTTTTGCCCGCAAGTTTTAAAATATCGTTGATTATAGAGACGGTGGTCGTCTTGCCGTTTGTTCCCGTTACGGCGACCGCCGTCGCCCTGAGATAGAGCGAGCCGAGTTCCTCTTCCCCTATTATCGCCTTGCCAGACTTCCTGAAAAGCACGGGCAGAGCGTTGTCTATAGGAATGCCCGGGCTTAAAACCAACACATCGCAGGCGCGGACGGCAGTTTCCAACATATCCGCCGTGACGATTACCGCCCCGAGTTTTTCAAGCGACTGCATAACGGCTAAAACGTTATCGTTTACATAGTCGTCGTAAATGTAGACGGTTGCCCCCCTTTTAAGCAAAAACCTCGCCGAGCTGTCGCCCGATTTAGAAATTCCCGCCACAAAAAACTTCTGGTTAGAAAATTGCATTAAATTACTTCCTCACACAAAAATTATACATACAATGCCAAGAAGCGACGTTACAGCGAAATACGCGTAGGCGATTTTGCTCTCGGCGAAGCCCTTCATCTGCAGATGGTGATGAAAGGGAGCCATTAAAAATATACGCCGCCTTGTCCGTTTATAGTATATTACCTGAAGTATTACGGATATTCCCGAAATTACAAAGACTATGCCGATTATAGGAATATAGAGGGTATCTGAGGAAAATACAGATACGCAGGAGATAAAACTGCCTAAAGCGAGCGAACCTGTATCGCCCATAAACACGCTCGCCTTATTTGTATTGAAAACAAGAAACGCCGCCAACGCCCCCGCCATCGCAAACGGAAGGACATAAAAACTTACGCCCTGCATATAAAGGATAATGCCGATAAAAACAAGGTACGCCGCAGAAGTTCCGCCCGCGAGCCCGTCCAGCCCGTCGGTAAGATTTACACAATTTACAGTGGCTAAAAAGACAAAAATCACTACAGGAATAATGCCATAGCTTATGTTTAACTTAATATCTGTAAAAGGAATATTTATTTGCGTAAGGTTATTTTTATAACAGTAAATTGCGGCTATCGCCGCTATGGAACATTGGAAAATTATCTTCTGATAGGGTTTGAGCCCGAGGTTGTCCTTGCGGTAAATTTTTAAAAAATCGTCTAAAAAGCCTACCAGAGCGTAACCAGAGGTTATAACAAGCGTAAGATTTACGGCCCCGTCGCCCGTTCCGCAAAATATCAGAGAGGAAGCTACGGCGGCGCATACAAAGGCGAGCCCGCCCATGGTAGGCGTGCCCCCTTTGTTTTTATGTTCCTTTACATACCCTAAAATGTACTGCCCCGCTTTAAGCTTTTTTAAAAGCGGAATGGCGATAAGGCACAATACAAAGGATAATGCGAACGCCGCAAGCAAAACAATGCAAATAGTCTTCATTCAAAGCTCAGCTTATAATATTTTTTATAACTGTATTGTCGTTGTAGCTGTGTTTTATACCCATTATCTCCTGGTAAGTTTCTCCCCCTTTGCCCGCTACGAGCAAAATATCCCCCTGCTTTAAAAGCTTCACCGCGTATTCCGTCGCAGTCTGCCTGTCGGTCACAGTTACATACGCCTTGCCCGAAGGCCTTAACCCTTCTTCTATCTGAGTTATTATCTCGTAAGGGTCTTCGTACCTTGGATTATCCGACGTAATTATGCAAAAATCTGCGTATTTTGCCGCGATGGAACCCATGACTGGCCGCTTTGTCTTGTCGCGGTTGCCGCCGCAGCCGAAAAGGCAGTAAAGCTTGCCCTTGCACAGGCCTTTAAGGGTTTTAAGCGATTTTTCCAGCCCGTCGGGAGTATGAGCGAAGTCAACAAAAATACTCCCTCCGTTATAACTTCCCGCAAGCTCTAACCTGCCGTCAACCTTTTCAAGGCGGGAAAGGCCTGAAGCGATAGTTTCGATATCCACCCCTAAAGCGTCGGCGCAGGCTGCCGCCGCCATGGCGTTGTATACGTTGTACTCGCCTAAAAGATGAAGTTTTATGTCGTAAAGCTCGTCAAAAATATTTATCACAAAACTTACCCCTTCAACGCTGTCCGCAATATCTACGGCAAACACGTCGGCGGGGTTTTTAAGCCCGTACATCACCGCGTCAGGGGCAAAGGCGGCAATTTCCCTGCCTAAATGGTCGTCTGAATTTATAATTGATATTTTGCATCTGCCGTCTTTGAAAAGCTTCTTTTTGCACTCAGAATATTCCCTCATCGAATTGAAAAAATCCAGATGATCCTGGCTGCAGTTGGTAAAAATGCCCGCTTCAAAGGTAATGCCCGCTATTTTATCAAAGTACAGCGCATGCGCGGAAACTTCCATAAAAACATACTCAACCCCGCAGTCAACCATATCTTTAAAAACAGAATGAAGATAGATAGGGTCGGGCGTGGTAAGTTCGGGCGATATAAATTTATCGCCGTAAAGTATGCCGAGAGTTCCTATAATCCCCGTCTTTTTGCCGTCGGCTTTAAAAATTTCGGCGAGCATAAACGTTGTAGTAGTCTTCCCGTTTGTGCCTGTCACCGCGACGATTTTTAATTTTTCGTCTGCGTTGCCGTAAAAATTTCGGGCGGCCTGCGCCACCGCCGCCCTGCCGTCTTTTACAATAATCTGAGGCAGAGGGCAATTCAACCTTCTTTCGCAAACGATAGCGGCGGCCCCCGCTTTGGCAACCTGCTCCGCGCAACTGTGCGAATCAAATTGTTTGCCAGAATAACAAAAGAACAAATCTCCCTTTTTTACCTTTGAGCTGTCGGCGCAGAGCCCCGTTACTTCGATATCTTTTTCATCTTCGGTACACCCTTTTAAAATCTGGTTTAACTTCATTTTAACCCCTAAACCCGTATTTATTCATACGGCTGAATATTTTTTATGGTTATAATATCTTCAAAAATGTCCTTCGCCGCGGGAGCGGCTACGGCGCTGCCGTAATACACGCCCTGCGGTTCGTCCACTGTAATCAGGGCGAGGTACTGCGGATTATCGGAAGGGAAAAATCCTACAAAAGAGGATACGTATTTGCCTGCGGCGATAGAGCCGTTTTCGTATTTCTGCGCCGTGCCCGTCTTGCCCGCAACTTTGTACCCCTGTATGTAAGCCTTTTTCCCGCTCCCTTCGGTTACAACTCCTTCAAGCATTTCAGCGAGGATGGAAGAAGCTTCTTCGCTTATGACTTTATTTTTCAAGACGCTTTCAAAGGCGGTCGTGTTGCCGTTTGCATCGGTTACGCTCTTTAAAAGCCTCGGCACATAGTAATTGCCGCCATTCACCGCCGCGGCGACCGCGCAGGCAAGCTGGATCTGCGTTACGGCGACGCTCTGCCCGAAGCCTATGCGGGCGAGATCGCAATCCCTCACCGCCGATTCGTTTAAAAGCATTCCTACCGCCTCGCCCGAAAAATCTATGCCTGTGACGTTTCCGAAGCCGAACGCCGTAAGGTATTTATAGAAGGTTTCGCTGCCTAACGACAGGGCGATGTCGGTAAAACACGGGTTGCAACTGTTGTTTAACGCTTCGGCGAGGGTCTGGTTTGAATGTTTTCCGTTTTTATGGTCAGACCAGCATTTTATAGTAGTTCCGTCCACCGTACGCGTACGGGAAGAACTGAATATGTAAGAGGTTGAAAACGCTTTTCCGTTGCCCTGAAGAAACTCCTCTATGTCTGCGGCGGCCGTTATCACCTTAAATGTGGAGCCCGGCTCGTAAATGTCGCAGACAACGGCGTTCCTTGAAAGGGCGTTTAATGTTTCGCCGTCATCCCTCGGAACGTCGTTCAGGTCGTAAGACGGATAGTTGACCATCGCCAAAACATTAAAATTCTGCGGATTCAAAATTACGCATGATACCGCTTTGGCCCCGCTTGAAGCGTAAACTTCCCTCATCGTCTGTTCCGCCGCAAGCTGAATTTCGATATCTATAGTAAGGCTTACGCTCGCCCCGTCCGACGCGGGGCTGTAAACTATTGCGTTGTCCTCGGTCTCTATGCCGATAATGTCGGTAGCGTATAAAATCTCTCCGTTTTCGCCCGAAAGCAGGGAATTATAGTACTTTTCCAGCCCCGAAACGCCGTTGCCGTCGGTTGAAGTAAAGCCGAGAACCTGGCATAAAACGTCTCCGTAAGTGTAACTTCTCGTATTGTCGCGGGCGTAATATACGCCGTCTATATCGTAAGTTATAAGCTGTTCGATTTTTTCTGCCGAGGCGTGCGTGGCGACGGTAATTTCGGAGACGCCCTTTTTTATCAGGCTGCTTTTTACTGTCTGCAAGTCAAGGTCAAAGATGCCCGCTAAAACTATCGCGGCGTATTCGGTATTGGTTACGGCGTTAGGACGCGCAAATACGCTGTATGTATTGTTGTTGCCCGCGAGAACAACCCCGTTTGCGTCGGTTATGTCGCCCCTTACGGCTATAACGGGGATTTCCCTGTTCCACTGGTCGCAAGCCCTCATAACCAGAGTTTCGCCGTAAACCACCTGAAGGT
>JAJPXK010000204.1:0-229 GCA_021205485.1 Clostridia bacterium
GTATCTGCGACGACTGGAACGGCAAGGTCGCAGACGAAGACGTTGTGTTGATCTCCGTGGATATAATCTGGGGCACGCAGTTAGAAGAAGGGCTGTTTGATTTAAAAAGGCTTTCGCCCCTTAAAGGCAAAAAGATTTTTATAAAGGGCAACCACGACTTCTGGTGGAACGGCATTACAAAACTCCGCGACAGGCGGCCGGACGACAGCTTTATTTTTTTGCAGAACGA
>JAJPXK010000204.1:239-8806 GCA_021205485.1 Clostridia bacterium
CGTAAAAATAGGCGATATAGTCTTTTGCAGATCCCGCGGCTGGACTTGCCCGGGAAGCCCCGACTTTACCGAGCAGGACAATAAAATTTATCTTCGCGAGGCCGAACGATTCAAGCTTTGTTTTAATTCGGCAAACAAACTCCGAAAGGAGGGCGACAGGCTTTTCGCCCTCATACATTATCCACCGTACAGCATTAAAAATCCCGAAACGCTTTTTACCGAACTTTTTGAAGAAAACAAGGTAGACAAGGTTATTTTCGGCCATTTGCACGGCGAAACTTATTTTCCTCTCCGTTCGCAAAAAAACGGAATAGAATATATACTTACTTCCTGCGACAAAACAGGGTTTAAGCTTGTAAAAATTATTTGACTTTAATTGTAAAACAATTATTGACAACTCTTTTGCCTTTGTGTTATAATATCCAGTGCAAAGGGTTGCGGGGCGTTTGCCTTTAAAGGCAAAATTTTAGCCCCCGTTATTCAAGAGATAACTTTATGGCGAATTTTTCGGCTGAAGGTGCATGGTCTGTCCTTGCGTATATGTGATATAAAGCGGGTTTTCTGCATGGAAATTTATAATTCCGTTGCAGCATAGCCGCTTTTTTTCTGTAAATTACTTTAGCTTTTTTAACGCCTTTTACATATGGAGACATTTTTATGTTAAAAAGTAAGGATCTTTTAGGGCTTCTGCATACCGACGAAGAGGAAATATGCGAAATTTTGGATACGGCCAAGCGTCTTAAGGGCTTTTTATGCGGCAAAAACAAATGCGGCGACAGTTTAAAAGGAAAAACGCTTATCACCCTCTTTTACGAAAATAGCACCCGTACCCGTACCTCGTTTGAGCTTGCGGGCAAGTACCTCGGCGCCAACGAAGTAAATATTTCGGCCTCGTCAAGCTCGGTGCAAAAGGGGGAGACTCTTATAGACACGGGCAAGACGTTAGACGCTATGAAGATAGATTTTATCGCTATGCGTCACCCTATGTCGGGCGCCCCTTATCTTCTTGCAAAAAACGTAAAGGCATCCGTTTTAAATGCGGGCGACGGCATGAATGAACACCCTACGCAGGCTCTTCTGGATATGTTTACCTTAAGGGAGCATTTCGGCTCGCTTAAAGGGCTTAAAGTCGCCATTCTCGGCGATATCAAACACAGCAGGGTGGCTAAATCCAACCTTTTCGGCCTTACAAAATCGGGGGCGGAGGTGTGGTTTTACGCGCCCGCCACTTTAATGCCTAAGGATATAGAAAAGTTAGGGGCTCATGTTGCCAAAAGCATGGAAGAAGCTATAGACGGGGCTCACGGCGTAATGGGCCTTAGAATCCAGCTCGAACGCCAGCAGGGCGGGCTTTTTCCCTCTCTTTCCGAATACAGCAGATATTACGGCGTAAAGGACGCTATGTTAAAATACGCCGATAAGAACGCCATAGTTTTACACCCCGGGCCTGTAAACAGGGGCATAGAACTTACCCCTTCGCTTATAGACGGCGAAACAAGCCGCATAGAGGAGCAGGTTACAAACGGCGTAGCCGTACGCATGGCGATACTTACTTTACTTAAAGAGTACAGGGAGAATAACTTATGAAACTTCACTTAAAGGGCCGCGTGGCCAAGCTCCTTATAAAAAACGGGAACGCGGTATTTCCCGACGGCGTTAAAAAATGCGATATTCTTCTGCAAAACGGCAAAATTGCAAACATAGCCGACTGTATAGACGATGACTGCTATACGATAGACGCTTCGGGCAAGCATATTTTTCCCGGGCTTATAGATATGCACGTACATCTCCGCGAACCGGGGTTTGAAGGCAAAGAGGATATCGAAAGCGGAAGCAAGGCGGCTGTCGCGGGAGGTTTTACGCAGGTTTGCTGTATGCCGAATACCAATCCCGTATGCGACAACGCTGTAGTCGTCACCTATATAAAGCACAGGGCCGACGAGGTAAACCTCTGTAAAATTAACCCTATAGGCAGCATAACGAGGGGAGAAAAGGGCGAAGAACTTTCCGACATAGGCAAAATGGCTAACGCGGGCGCGGTTGCGTTAAGCGACGACGGAAAGTCGGTAATGGATTCAAAAATTATGTGCCTCGCCATGCAGTACGCCAACGACTTCGGCATAAAGTGCCTCGCGCACTGCGAAGATGCAAAGCTCGTAGACGGCGGCCTTGTAAACGAAGGGAAAAATTCCGCTTTAACAGGCCTTAAAGGCAGCGTAAGGGCTGTGGAAGATATAATGATTGCGAGGGAAATCTGCCTTTCAGAAAGTCTTTCGATACCCGTACACATCTGCCACGTATCCACATACAGCGGCGTGCAGCTTATACGCGAAGCCAAGGCGAGGGGCGTTCAAGTCACGGCGGAAACCTGCCCTCATTACTTCTCGCTCACCGACGATATTATTACAAGTTTCGATACAAACACAAAAGTAAATCCGCCTATCAGGGAAGAAATTGACAGGCAGGCGGTGATAGAGGGGCTTAAAGACGGCACTCTGGACTGCATTGTAACCGATCACGCTCCTCACTCGGTAAAGGACAAGCAGGTGGAATACGCTTTGGCGGCGTTCGGCATCAGCGGAATAGAGACAAGTTTTGCCTTAAGTTATACAAACCTTGTAAAAACGGGCATACTTACTTTGCCGGAGCTTGCCGACAGAATGAGCGCCGCCCCCGCGAGGATACTCAATCTTGAGGGAGGCGAAATAGCTTCAGGCGCCGCAGCCGACCTTACCATAGCCGACTTAGAGGAAAAATATGTTATAGATTCAAGCCAATTTTTATCCAAGGGCAAAAATACGCCGTTCAACGGCAGCGAAGTATACGGCAAAATAGCATACACTATAGTAGACGGCGAAGTAAAATACAAAAACGTTTAGTCACCGAATAATTTTAGAGGGAAACTTTTATGATAGATAAACTTATTAAAAAAATAATAGACATGCAAAATCCTACCTGCATAGGGCTGGATACAAGTTTTGACTATCTCCCCGATAATCTGAAGGAAGATATAGCCACGTTTGAAGGCGCTTCGGAAGTTATCACAGAGTTTAATATGAACATCATAGATAAAACCTGCGATATCGTTCCCGCCGTAAAAATCCAGGTAGCTTACTACGAAATGTACGGCTACGAGGGGCTCAGGGCTTTCAACCTTACGGCAAACTATGCCCTCGGCAGAGGCATGATGGTAATTGCCGACTGCAAACGCAACGACATCGGTTCTACTGCGGGCTGTTACGCTACGTCGTACTTAGGCAAGACTAAAATAAACGACAAAAAGATCAAGGCTTTTTCCGCAGATATGATAACCGTAAACGGCTACCTCGGCACAGACGGCGTACAGCCGTTCGTTGAGGAGTGCAAGGCCAATGACAAGGGTATATTCGTTCTCGTAAAAACATCCAACCCCTCAAGCGGAGAAATCCAGGACTTAAAGCTTGAAAACGGCAAGACTGTCTACGAGCATGTAGGCGACCTTGTTGCCGACTGGGGCAAGGACAGCATAGGAAAATACGGCTATTCCGACGTAGGCGCGGTGGTAGGGGCAACCTATCCCGAGCAGGGCGCGGCGTTAAGAAAACGCCTGCCTAATACGTTCTTCCTCATCCCCGGTTACGGGGCTCAGGGCGGCACGGCAGATATGCTCCGCGGCTGCTTTGACGAAAGGGGCTTAGGCGGCATAGTAAACAATTCCCGCGGAATTTTGTGCGCGTACAAAAAGCCCCGCTACAGCGGTATGGAATATTACGAAGCCGCGAGGGCCGCTTGCCTTGATATGAGGGATGACTTGCGTAAAACTTTAGGCAAAATAGGCTAAAACCGCAGAGGTAAAAATAATGGACCAGCAGCAGGCAACCGTAAAAGAAAATAAACTTATAGCCGAAAATATCTACGCCATAACCCTTACATTGCAAAAGTCTTGCAATATAAAGGGCGGGCAGTTTGCTAATATTTCGGTAGGCGACGATAAATTCCCGTTAAAACGCCCCTTAGGCATCTGTAAGGTTATAGGCAAAAACATAACTCTTTGCTATCAGCTCAAGGGCGAAGGAACAAAACGGCTTTCTCAGGCAAAAATAGGCGACAAGCTTGAAGTTTTGCTCCCTTTAGGCAACGGCTTTACCATTCCCGAGGGCGCAGGCCACGTCGCCGTCATCGGCGGCGGAGTAGGTATTTTTCCCCTTATTTCGGTAATCCGCGAGCATCCCGACGTCAATTTCCATTCTTATATAGGTTTCAGAAATAAAGACGCCGTCTGTTTTTTAGATGAGTTTGTAAAGGGCGGGTCGCTTGTGGTAACCACCGACGATGGTAGTTTTATGCAAAAAGGCAACGCAGTTTCGTCCTTTTTAAATAACGTTGAAAATGTGCCCGCAGATATGATAATAGCCTGCGGACCGCCTGTAATGCTTAAAGTTTTAAAGGAAAAACTTAAAGAAAATAACATAACAAAGCCCTGCTATGTTTCTTTGGAAGAGAGAATGGGCTGCGGAATAGGAGCCTGCCTTGTGTGCGTATGCAAAAAGACGGACGGCTCTAACGCAAGGGTATGCAAAGACGGGCCCGTCTTTGACATAAACGAAGTGGAACTTTAATTATGAAAGAGGTTGTAGCCGAAAAAATAAGGGGAGTGCAGTGGATTTACTTTGCCCTTGGTATAGTCTGTATAGGGCTGCTTGTATACTTTTTCGGGTTTTCAGATAACGCGTTATTGCAATTTATATTATCGGCGTTGCTTATAGCGGTAATCGCAATGTGCTTTTATTCGTTTGTTCTCGGCTTAAAGACGCCTAAAATTATAGCGACTTACGGCGAGGACGGGGAGCTTTCTTTCCGAGAATTTTCGTGCAGACCGAGAGAGATAGAAAATGTGGAATGCAAGTTCAACAGAGGCGGCATATTCAATTCATCAGCGCCCGACCACGGAACTCTTTACGTATACTACAAGGGCAAAAGATACAGCTACTATTTTGTTAGAGACCTTAAAAAGTCTATAGACAGGCTTACAGAGCTTGTAACGGCTGACAAAACAATAGAACAATTTGAGCAGGAAGAGGTAAATAATGGCTGATTTAAGCGTGCAGATATGCAGCGTAAAATTTAAAAATCCCGTAATCGCCGCGAGCGGAACATATGGCTTCGGAAGGGAATTTAACGAAATTTACGATATTTCTTTGACGGGCGGCATAAGCACAAAGGGCCTTACTATGGAGCCGAGGAACGGCAACCCCGTTCCGCGCATCGCCGAAGGCAGCAGCGTGATTTTAAACGCCGTAGGTCTGCAAAACCCCGGGGTAGATCACTTTATAGAGTATGACTTAGACTTTTTAAAGAGCAAAAATACGGTAATTATAGCCAACGTCGCAGGCAGAACTTTAGAAGATTATCAGAATATCTGCGCTAAATTAGACGGGCTTGTTGATATGATTGAGCTGAACATCTCCTGCCCTAATGTAAGGGCTGGCGGAATGGCCCTCGGCGTAAAGCCTGCAAACGTGCAGGAAGTTACTTCGCTTTGCAAAGATAAACTCAAGAAAACGCCCTTAATAGTCAAGCTTTCGCCTAATGTAGAGAGCATCGCCGTAAACGCTCAGGCGGCGCAGAAGGGCGGTGCGGACTGCATTTCGCTTATCAATACCCTCACGGGCATGGTTATAGATATAGAAAAACGCAGACCGATAATAGCCAACAATACAGGCGGCGTGTCGGGCGCGGGCATTATGCCGATAGCGCTGCGTATGGTATACGAAGCTTCGCATGCGGTCAATATCCCCGTTATAGGCATCGGAGGCATAGCAAGCGGAAAAGACGCGATAGCTTTTATGATGGCTGGCGCCAGAGCCGTACAGGTAGGCACGGCAAACTTTACCGACGTTTACGCCATGCCGAGGATAGCTGAAGAGATGAATAGCTGGCTCGACAGCCACGGCATCGCTTCGGTAAACGATATAGTGGATACATTGCAGTTAAATTAAAGGAGGAGAGAATTATGGCTCTTACATATAAAGAACAGTTTATAAAGTTTATGGTGGAAAACGGTGTTTTGACTTTCGGCGAATTTACGTTAAAAAGCGGAAGAAAAGCGCCTTACTTTATCAATACGGGCAACTATAAAAAGGGCGCTCAGCTTGCAAAATTAGGTGAGTATTACGCAGAATGCATTATGTCTAACGGCATAGAGGGCGAAACTTTGGTAGGCCCCGCGTATAAGGGAATACCGCTCGCCGTTACAACGGCGGTAGCTCTTTCAAATAACCACGGCGTGGATTTAAATTATTGCTTTGACCGCAAAGAGGTCAAAGACCACGGCGAAGGCGGACTTTTTGTAGGAAAGCAGCTCACCGACGGAGAAAAGGTTATAATTATAGAGGACGTTATGACTTCGGGCAAAGCTCTTCGCGAAATGCTTCCTAAACTTCAGGCGGCCGCAAACGTGCAGATCGCGGGTATGGTAATAAGCGTAGACCGTATGGAAAAGGGCTTGCAGAGCGATTTATCGGCAGTGCAGGAAGTTTATAAGGAGTTCGGCGTAAAGGTGTACTCAATAGTCACAATGGCGGATATAATTTCAGCCATAGAAAACGGCGTGATAGAGGGTAAAGAATACCTTTCAAAAATGAAAGAATACCGCGCGCAGTATGGCGTATAAAATTTTATTGTCAAAAAGAAGGACGGCATAGCCGTCCTTCTTTTTGACTTTCAAAACGTTCCAAAGCTGTAGCCGTTTTGCCTGTAGTATTTTATAAGCCTTTTCACGGCCTCTGGCGTCGCTGTTTTTGTGGTGGAGTCGTGGCATAATAAAACAATGTTGTTGCAGTCGGCGCTCGTTTTAACGGCGTTTTCATATAGCTGGTCGGCCGTATTCATTCCAAATTCGGCGTCGCAGACGCTGGCGTTCCAGTCTACGTACCGCATGCCGCATTGCGTCGCGGCGGATATTAGCCTGCAATCAAGCCCGTATGACCCTCCGGGAAAACGGTAAGTATCTGAGCGTTTCCCTGTGATAGCATAGATTACGTCATTGCATTTTTTAATGTCTTTAACCAAAGCCTGCGGCGAAGAATAGATCTCTGAATAGTTGTGAGTATAGGAATGTACCGCGACGGTGTGGCCTTCCGCTGCTTCCCTTTTAATTAAATAATCCCTTGTTTCGGCCTGCCGACCTATAATAAAAAATGTCGCTTTAATATTTTCCTCTTTAAGAATATCCAATATTTTAGGCGTAATTCTGTCGCTCGGCCCGTCGTCAAAGGTAAAATATACCGTTTTGCCTGTCGTCTGTTCGTCATCGTTTATGGCGGCGAAGGCGTTAATTTTTACCGTATTGTTTAAGTAGACAATTACCAAAAAGGCGAAGGCGAGCATAAACGCCGTTATAGCGGGGATTTTTCTGTTCATAAGATTATTTTGTGCAGGAATGTAAAAAATAGTAATTTATTTGCGTTTAAAAAAATTTTATCTGCTCATACTGCTTATATCAATCAAGGAGGATTTCATTTATGAGATTGAACAGCGGCGATTATGCTCCACGTACAGGTTCTTACAAAGTAGTGGACGGACAGGGCAAGACATTAAACACCATTTATATTTCTGAGGGCGAAACAATGCCTCCAACACAGATAAGCGGTTGCCATTACGAATTTGAAGGCGAAGAAAATTAAAACACGGTAAGATAAAGTTCCTCCGCACAGCTTGTGCGGAGGAATTGCCGTTTATGTAAGGGTTATGTTCAAAAGAATATCCGCTATGGCAATTTGCGTTGCCCGCAGATATTTGGAATAGGTATTTTCAATACATTCATCGCAGCGGTATAAAACCTGCGAAATCAAGTTGTAAAAACAATTCTCTTCGTTCTGTTCTGTAAGGAAACAAAGATTTTTTTTAACGCTTTGCATTATGTCTTTTATGGCAGAGGAGGAGTACTCGCCTGTGTCAAGTCCGTTTGCGCAGGCGTATATTATTGTAGAAAGTTCGTAAAGCGTAGTTATAATTCCCTTGTAGGTTTTTGCCTGCTTTATTGCGTTTCGGGTAGTGAGGGGGTATGCCTTACGTTCTGCTGTAAGCGCGCCGCAGCTTACGCCAAGAGTATTAAGGTTTTTGCACACAGCTTCTGCATCGGCATAAGAATAGTAACACGCTGCGGCGATATAATATCTGCCGCCGTATTCCAAAGTATAGGCCGCCCCGCCGTAACCGTCTACCGCAGAGGAAAAGGAGGAGGCTGAAGCCTCGCCGTCAGTTTCGTAGCAGTATACAAAGTAAAAGCATATATCAAAGTCAATACTTTTTTTGCCGCAGAGCGAGGACAGCGGTATGGCTGCCGCCATAAGTACAAAAATTGAAATCAGGCATACGGCTGAAATTAAGTGGCTGAAGCGGTGTTTTTTTTACGCATATCATATTTTATCGAAGAATATAAAAAAATATGTACTTTTAGCTTTGTAAATTGCTTGCAAATTGCAAAATTTTTGATATAATAATTAGGTCAGTAAGTTTTGTAAGCGACTTAATGCTACTGTGGCTCAGTTGGTAGAGCAGCTGATTCGTAATCAGCAGGTCGCCGG